>JBGUQP010000420.1:0-3645 GCA_045131145.1 Lachnospiraceae bacterium
GGTAAGATCATGCGGTCCCCTGCGGACTGTTTAAGATGGAGGTAAGGTATGAAAAAAGTCAAGAAACTGCTGGCGATGATGACGGCGATAGTCCTGATTGGGACTGAGTTTTGCGGTGCGGGGCTCAACGTTTATGCGGCAGAGCCTGTCAATGATATGGCAATATCGGATACTGTCGGTATCGCGGATGTTACCGATGCGATCACGGATGATTTGATCACGGATACCGTGACGGGTGTCGAGGATATGTTTAACGAAGATGCAGCAGACACCGTATTTGCGGAGGAGCCTGAGGAGGAAACCGGTCCGGAAGGTGACTTGGTTGCGCCCGAAGAAGATGTTGTCAGTCAGGGAGAAGGACTTGATACATATAATGAAGAAGATGCGGATACAGAAGAAGCACCGGATGAGGACTATATAGATGACGGTCTTCAGCCTGACGGTGCCGTAACGTTTGAGAAAACAGTTGCCAATACCATGTTTGGAACGGCAGGCATGGCAAGTCCGAGAGCTCCTTTATATGATAATGATGGATGGCAGGGAAGTTATGTATATTATGGTAAATACGCCGGAAAACCGGTAAAGTACCGGGTGCTTGATAAACAGACTACTGACTTTAATAAACCGGAAAACACCAGCCCGACAATGTTTTTAGACTGCAATGGATGCGTCTATGATCATAGATATGATGACGCTAATCACTTCAGCAACTGGAAAAATAGCGAACTCAGAAGTGGACTCAATGGAAGTTTGTTTTTAAATGGCAACGTTTTTACCGAAATGGAAAAGGAGGCAATTACCGAAAGCTACAAATCAAAGAAGAACAGTAAAGATGGAATAGAGCTTGAGAGCGAGCCTTTTCAAAAGTTGGAAGGAGAAAAAGTGTTCCTGCTGGATCGAGCAGAGATCACAAATACTTCGTATGGCTATCCGAAACACACTGATAAAACACAGACCAGAAATAAAAGAAATGATAACAGTCATTATTGGCTGCGAAATTATACTGATATTGTAGAAAGAGATGGTAGTTGTCACATTAGCGGGATTTGTTCCTGGACAGAAGGGATTTCACCTGCGTTTAATATTGACCTTTCCAGAATACTCTTCTCATCTGCCGTTAAGGGAGATGTTGGAGAATCAGCTACAGAGTATAAGATTACTCTGGCTACAGATAAATTTACCGGTAATGTAAGCACGGAAGGAAATGTAAAAGCTGTAGACAATATCATAAGCATTCCCTATAACGTAAGCGGAACTTATGGAGATCTGGCAAACGCGGTATCGGTTCTTATCCTTGACGGAGAATACAAAGGAAGTGCGGGAAATAACAACAAGGCAAATATCCTTTATTACGGGAAGCTTGACACCGGTGCCACATTTTCAAAGACAGGAACCGGAACATTTACTATGCCTTCAAGCCTTGACATAAATAAGTGGGGCAGTGATTATAAGGTTTACCTTTTTGCGGAGCAGATGAACGGCACGCAGCAAACCGATTACGCCTCACGTCCGCAGGAGATTTTAAAGTCAAAGATAAAGGTAACGGAAAACGTAACAGTGACCTTCAATGCCAACGGACACGGCACGGCTCCCGATGCCCAGAGGATAGAAAAGGGCACGAAGGCGAAAAAGCCTGCGGATCCCACGGCGAACGACTGGCTGTTCAGGGGCTGGTACAAAAATGCGGAATGCACGGGAACGGCGTTCAATTTTAATGAGAATGTTAACAGCAATACCTCACTGTACGCCAAGTGGGTGAAGGAAAATCTTACGGTAACCTTCAACATGAACGGGGGAGGATCCCCGCAGCCGTCGGCGCAGACGGTGCGTAACGGCAACATCGCAGTCAAGCCGACAGATCCCGCGAGGGACGGCTATGTCTTCGGTGGGTGGCATAAGCAGGCAAGCTGCATAGCTTCATCGAAATATGATTTTTCAGCGCCCGTTGAAAATGATATCACCCTGTATGCCAAGTGGAGGAAGATATGCACAATAACCTTTGATGCAGGCGGCGGAACGGGCACTATGGCGCCTGTTACGGTGACGCAGGAGGATTATTATAAATACCCGGAAAACGAATTTGAATCGCCCAGTGTGGAGAAGGCCTTCAATGGCTGGAGCTATCAGGGAGGAGTACAGAAACCGGGTTACATGAAGCAGGTGAACGATGATATGACGCTTATGGCTTCATGGAGGCAGCTTGACTATAAGACAGTGACTTTCAGTAGCATGGGAACAGATTTTGAAACCGTCAGGGTAAAGAACGGAGATAAGGTCAGCAAACCTACTTCCGATCCCGCACGCGAGAATTACACCTTCCTGGGGTGGTATACTCGATTTTATGAGGATAATAAAGCAGACAATGAGTATCTTTTTGATTTTAATAAAACTGTTATAACAAAGGATACCAAGTTGTACGCATGCTGGATGGACAATACAAAGTATACCGTGAAGACGCATGAGGATTATTATAATAAGGGCGGAAGGATCACTGCGAATAAGAGTTCGGCAGGTGTGAATGAAAGTGTTACCGTGACCATTACGCCGGAGCCTGGTTTTGATCTTGTTAAGCTTGCCGATATTCCTTACCTGAGTGGTGAGCATTCTGTTGGTAAGAAGGAAGCACTCGTAAGTGATAGCGAAAGCGGCATAAATAAAACGGGCGACACCTATACATATACGTTTCAGGTACCGGATTTAAAATATATATACCAGGCAGCAAACAGGTATGTAGATATAGCTGCCCACTTTACGGCAACCCATGAGCATGTTTGGGTGCATCATCACAGTATTGAGCATACCTGTACGGAAGAAGGCTTCAGAGGATATGCCGAGTGTAAAGTATGCGGACATAAGTATAATTACTCTGATGAGGAAGAAAAAACAGTAAATACAGCAACCGGGGATATAACAGGAGAACCCGAGGAATGGCGAAAAATAAATGCATATCATGAGTTAGAGGAGTTTCCTGCTAAGGCAGCGACCTGTAAGGATACAGGCAATCTACATTACTGGCACTGTACCAAATGCGGTATATACTGCCTTAACAGCAACATGCCTGACGAAACCGAATGTACCCTTGAGGATACGGTTGTTCCTATCGATCCCAACGCGCATGTATGGGGTGACGCAACTATAACCTATATATGGTCGGAGGACAATAAAGAGGTAACGGGTTCGTATACTTGTACGATCGACCCGTCCCATAAAGTAAGGGAGACGGTCACAACTACAGAAACGTTTACCAAGGAACCTACCTGTACGACTGAGGGAGCAGTCATGTATACCACACAGGCGTTCAAAGATCCGGCCTTTACGACACAGACGAAAACGGGCATACCTGTTGAGAAGCTGGGACATGACTGGGGTGAGCCCGAATACAAATGGGCGGATGATTATTCCTCATGTACCGCAACGATGACCTGTAAGCGGGATGAGACCCATAAGGAGACCGAAACGGTTACGAGCAAGGGATGGGATACGCCGGATGGTAAGACATATACTGCTGAGTTTACGAAGGAATTATTCGAAGACCAGGCAATAGATGTTGTTGAAGTGATCTTCGATATGAACGGGCAGACGGCGTCGGATGTACCGGAAGCTCAGAAGGTAGGCAGGGGAATGACTCCCGATAAGCCCGCCAAG
>JBGUQP010000421.1:0-6785 GCA_045131145.1 Lachnospiraceae bacterium
CACTGCTTCCTCCGGAAGTTCATACCTTGACACCGTGGAAGATTCACTTATTACGTCACCACCGCCGGATTCCGTGAATTCATCCAGTGAGATGACGTTTGTTACCTTCATCTGAGACTGCCAGTCATCATACTCTTCATTTGAGATACCGAGCTCTTGGGATATTTCCTCATCCGTTGCCGCTCTTCCGGTCCTGGCTTCTATCTCCTTAATGGCATTTGAAATATCCCTCTGGCGTTTTCTTACCGTCCTCGGGATCCAATCCATCTTACGGATCTGGTCAAGTATCGCTCCCCGGATCCTTAATGAGGCATAAGTCTCAAACTTGACCTCTTTAAGTGCATCAAACTTGTCTATCGCATCGATAAGACCGAATATTCCGTAACTTACCAGGTCATCATACTCGACATTATAGCCCAAATACATGGATAAGCGGCCTGCAACAAGCTTAACTAACGGTGCATATTCCAATATTATGTTTTCCCGAAGCTCCTTGGTAGGATTCTTTGCATAATCCTCCCACAGCTTAAGCCTTCCTGCGTCATCCATGTCGCACCCCGCTTATATTCCTTATTCTGCCCCTTCGGGCACCTCCTCACTATCTGCCGGTATCCCGCCCTCTCCTTCTTCAGAGGCTTCGCCTTCAGCACCTTCAGTACCTTCTTCTCCTTCTGCGGACTTCTCTACAACTTCTCCTTCATCATCAACCGAATCATCTGTAGATATCTCAAATTTATCAAGAAGTTTCTTCACGACCAGACCGATCACGAGAAAAAGTACAAGGACAATGATCAGAACAACCAAAGTATCATGAAGACTGTAATGCTCGATATATGTTACTATACATGCAACTGCAGCTGCCAGAAGCATGATGAACAAAGGCACCTTCTTAGTTTTCATAACCTACCCGCTATATCTTTTTAATATCCTTGCCTACCGCCTTGATGACAAAATCACCTGTTTCGGGGAAGAATTCAACGGTTCTTCCGTAGCTGTCTCCGGTATCCCTGGCAAGGATGGGTATCTTCATTTCTCCGAGTATCTTGGTAACAGCTTCGGCATTTCTGGCGCCAACGGCCATAGTCTCCGACTTGCCCTGAAGGGCAAACATCTGCGCTCCGCCGGCTATCTTGGCAACAAGCCTGGTCCTTGATGCCCCCGCTTCCACCATTATCCTTACAAGTTCTGCGATGCCGGTATCTGCAAACTTGGCTATACACTGATTATTGGATATCTTTGTAGAGTCAGGCAGCATGATATGAGCCAATCCACCTATTTTGGTGATCGGATCCCTTATGGCTATTCCAACGCAGGAACCAAGACCCAGAGTAGTGATCGCATCCGGGCTCTTGCACAGCTTAAGATCCGCCATACCAACCTTTATCATTTCACTCATAATTTTTACACCTTATTTACATCCCAAGAGAATTTAATATCTTATCATATGATTCAAGGTCCGGAACAAGGATAAAGAAGCCGGTAAGCTTAACATCATCCGTAAATTCCGTCTGGATAAGGAGCATCTTATCACCCACTGCCCCGAATTCAATAGCCGGCACACTCAGGATCGAGCCGCACATATCAATGCTTATAGCCGGTATTGATGCAATGATCTTTAGGTTTGTCAATGTGGACAGTGAAGACAGGTATGAACCCGTAATGATATTGCCTATCTCCTTGAGGGCAGACAGTTCCATCTCACCGAATTCACCCGCGTTCTCCACCTCGGGTGAACCCATCAGCTTGCTTATAAGGGTTATTGCGGATTTCTCCTCCAACAGGAACATGATGCTTCCCGATATGTCACCCTCCACTATCTGGTAAATACCGGCCATCAGCTGTTCTTCACCACCCATGGCTTCGCCCACCTGAGAAAACTCAAGAAGTTCAACCTTGGGAACCTTCATGTCAACCTTGCTGCCTATCATTTGGGCCAGTGCCGTCGTCGCATTGCCGGCTCCGATATTACCTATTTCACTCAGGATGTCAAAATACATCCCATCCATATTATTCAGATCGATCTTTGACATAATTCACCCCATTTATCGATTGTCCTTATTCCTTGTCCTTTTCGGAAATGACCACATTAAGGTCAAGCAGGGAAATAAGGGTATCTCCACACTTTCCGATCCCGTTTATGTAGCTCGCATCAGTATTGGTACTGTTTCTGGCCGCAGGATCCACATTATTTTCACTAAGTGTGACAACCTCCCTTACCGCATCCACGATAATACCCACAGGAGCATTCTGCTCAAGCTTTATGATTATTATCCTGGTCTTATTGGTAAGATCAGTCTCAGGCAGTCCCACCTTCATACGGAAGCTCATCACGGGCACAACCTCACCACGAAGATTTATAACACCCTTGAAATATTCCTGGCAATTGGGAACCCTCGTTATCTTCTGCATACGGACAATATTGTCAACATACTTGATATCTATTCCGTACTGCTCATCTCCTATATTGATCACAATATACTGAGTGGTATCAAACTCATTATTTACTACACTGATTCCATCCATGTTGACCCCTCCTATATAAGACAATTGGCATCAATGATAAGCGCAACTTCTCCATCTCCGAGGATGGTGGCACCGCTTATCATGCGGCTTGTACAGTTAATGTATTTACCCAGGGATTTGATAACGATCTCCTGCTGTCCTATAAGTTCATCAACAACAAGGCCTGCATACTGATCGCCCTTCTTAACGATAACAACTATCATCCTGTCCTTCTTGTCGGCCGGAGCCTCAAGGCCCAGTACCTCATGAAGCCTTACAAGAGGAATTACATTACCGCGCAGATTGATAACCTCCTTGGCCTCAACATATTTGATCTCGGACTCGCTGATATCTTCGATCGTATCTATGGATCCTAAGGATATTGCGTACTTCTCTTCCCCTACGATCACCATGAGAGCCTGGATAATGGCAAGGGTCAAGGGCAGCCTTATCGAGAATGTAGATCCCTCTCCAAGCTTTGTCTTAACCGAAACATCACCACCAAGCGCCTCGATCTTACTCTTAACTACGTCAAGACCAACGCCTCGCCCGGAAACATCGGAAACAACCTTGGCCGTTGAGAAGGAGGGAAGGAACAGAAGATCTATGATCTCCTTGCTGGACATATTCTCGCCCTGCTCAGCAGTGATGGTTCCGCGTTCAATAGCCTTCCTCTTAACAGCTTCCACATCGATTCCGTTACCGTCATCCTTAACCTCGATGACAACGTTGTTACCATCCTGGTATGCATCCAGATATATGGAACCTACCGGGTTCTTACCCTTGGCAACACGCTCTTCGGTAGACTCAAGTCCATGATCTGCCGAGTTACGCAGCATATGCATAAGGGGATCGCCGATCTCGTCAACAACGGTTCTGTCAAGTTCGGTATCCTCACCTGTCATGTACAGTTCCATCTTTTTATTGAGCTTCTTACTAAGATCCCTTATCATCCTCGGGAACTTGGTCGTGATACTCTCAATGGGAACCATTCGAACCTTCATGACGGATTCATGCAGGTTTGTTGTGACACTCTCAAGGTATTCGATCTGCTCATTAAAGTTGGAATTATTGGATCCAACCTGACCGGCACTCGAATATGAAACAAGCGAATTCTTGGCAATGATAAGCTCACTGACAAGGTTCATCAGCACATCCAGTTTCTCAATATCAACCCTGACTGTCCTGTTGACAACCGGTTTGCCCGCAGCCTTCTTGGCGGGTGCACCCGCACCTCCCTGTGCCGGAGCAGGTGCCGCCTGGGCTGCTGCTGCAGGAGCAGGTGCTGCGGTCTCAGTCTTGGCTTCCTCAGCGGCAGGCGCAGTAGCTTCTGCCTCTGCCGGCTTGCTCTCTTCTCCTTCTTTGCTGAGTATCTCTTCAATGGGTACTGCTTCTCCGATGACCTTCTCGATCTCGGAAACGCTCATAATTGCCTCTTCAACCTTTTCATAAGGTTCCTGTGTAACTAAATAAAGGGAAAAATCAAACTCGAACTTCTCATCTTCTATATCCTGTGTGGACGGTTCGGATATGATTATCTCGCCCAGCTCCTCAAGTGCCTTGAAAACAAGGAAGGCCCTTGCTGCCTTGAGGATACAGGATTCCTGTATAAATACGGTACAACCGTATATATTCATCTTCTTTTCTTCAGCTTCCTTAATTGCATTTATCTCATGCTCCTGAAGCTTTATGGATTTCCATTTCTTGCCATCGTCGGCCCCACCGTCCGTGCTGCCTTCATTCTTCTTCGCTTCGCCGCCGGCAGGTGCATCCGCTGCCGGTGCTGCAGCAGCTCCGGTTCCTTCATCCAGGCACTTCTGCAGAGCCTGTATTATGGCCGCATTATCATTGGTCCCTTCATCCTGTGTCTCCTGAATTGTATTTTTATACTCTTCAAGTGCATCAAGTGTCTGGAACAATACATCGACAAGCTGACTGGTCACCTTCATCTTGCCGTTTCTGATCTCCGAGAATACATTCTCCATGTCGTGAGTAAGAGCCTGCATCCTCTTGTAGCCCATAGTGCCCGCCATACCCTTAAGTGAATGTGCCGCACGGAAGATCTCGTTTATCGTATCCGCATTCTCCGGCTCATTCTCAAGGATCATCAACTGGTCACTGAGGCTCTGTAAATGCTCATTAGTTTCGTCTAAGAATATCTCCAAATACTGGTTAACATCCATGGCTAGCATACCCCCACGTTCTTAATGATATGATCCGCAACCTCCGAAAGCGGTACAACTTCATCTGCCAGGCCACCATCAACGATACTCCTCGGCATTCCGTATACCGTACAGCTATCCTCGTTCTGCGCGATCACTCGCACCTTCTGACTCTTTTTTAAGTTAACAATCCCGGCGGTGCCATCACACCCCATTCCGGTTAGTACTACACAGACAACTTCATCATAATTAGCTCCGGCCAGTGACTCATACATATAATTGGCGCACGGTTTCACACCTTCCCTTGCGGGTTCGTCCGACATATGGATCTTATTTCCGCCTGCCGCCCTTACCGCATTGAGATGTGCCCCGCCGGGCGCAATATATACATGCCCCTTTAGCAGCGGCTCACCTTCTTTGGCTTCCGTTACATCAATGTAGCTGAGTTCGTTTAGCCTGCTTGCCAGAGACCCGGTAAATCCTTTGGGCATGTGCTGAACCAGCAAAACCGGTGCATTCAGGTCCCGCGGAAGCCTGGGAATAACCTCCTGCAGAGCCTTCGGCCCGCCTGTTGATGATGCGATTGCCACAATCTTCTTACCCGGTACCTTGGGATACTGTTTGTCCCTTGCCGGTTCAACCGGTTTACCCGCAGCTTTCACATCACCCGCACGTAATGTATTGCTTGTGGGTATGGATCCCGGTTTATTGTGGAAGTTGACATCGTATCGTGTGACAAATGTCCTCGCTCTGGTTCCGGTTCCAAGCGAACCTGCTCTTGCCATATGCGAAGGATTCGTCTTGCTAACGACATCAAGCAGTGCCAAAAATCTGTCCCTGAACTCTGCATGCCTTGCATCCGCAACATTTTCGGGCTTCTTGATGAAGTCAACCGCCCCAAGCTCGAGAGCCTCTATGGTTTCCTTGGCTCCTTCGCCGGTCGTTGTGCTTGCCATAAGGACACTTGCATATACCTTACTCTTCTGCATTTCCTTAAGAAGCTCAAGTCCGGTCATCTTGGGCATGTACACGTCAAGAACTACCGCATCATATGTTTTTGCACATACCTTCTTGAATCCGTCTGCTCCGTCAACAGCGTATTCAACCACTTCAAATCTGTCGTCCGAGTTAATTATATCACACAGCACCCTTCTCATGAGTGCAGAGTCATCTATGATAAGTATTTTCTTCTTCAATTTATCATCCCTTCTCTCTGCGCCTGATTTTTCTTTCTTCTTCAAAGATAAACTTGATTATGCTCTCCCTTTCGTCATTCATGATATTTATAAACTGGATCCTGTGTTCGTAGGAACCGGCTCTGGATTCAAGTTCTTCTGAATATAATACACGTCCGAGAAGTTTATACTCTGTCAGCTTACCGTTCACGAAGAGAGAAAAGGCGAACTGTATATTGCTGCCCTTGGGGTAACGGTCCCTTGATATAAACCTGGCACCGCCGCCGCTTATATCTACCATTGTTCCATTTGAAAAGGTAAGGTCCGTATCAAGAAAATGAACCTGTTCGGTAGGTCCCTTCTCATTTCCCGAATCGGACACTCCCCTGGCCTTCATGTCAAGCACACAGTTAAGACGATAGTACTCACGCCTCTGATACTTTCTGATATCAGTGGTAAGCTCCATTACAAGTACGAATATATTGTCCGATTTATATCTGTCTATCACCCTGGCAAGACACTGGTACAGACCTGTCTGGGTGTAGAAGCATAAATTGTATTCTCCATCCACCGGGAGCAGGACCACCTTGCCCTGTTCCATGGGCATCGCTATCTTGATCTGGTCTTCGGAAACAATATCATAGACCTGACTCCTGTAATTTTTCTTCTCGCTGAGTTCATTTCTCCCCTTTGAGTTATCGATCGTCTCAAGTTCAAGCTTGTCACCCAGTTTAACGTATTTTGATAACATATCCTCTCTCCTCTTTCTTTACTGCTGCCATTCCCTGTTTTTGATACCCCTTACCATATTTGCGAAAAATCCGGTCATCCCATGTTTTTTAAAGGTCGCATCATTTGCATTGTTGGTCAGTACGTATGCCAGATTCTCAAATGCCCTTGATGACTTGGCGTTCGGGCTGTCAATGGATATCGGGGTCTGCTGCAT
>JBGUQP010000422.1:0-3124 GCA_045131145.1 Lachnospiraceae bacterium
GCTTTCTCCACAATAGCGTCAAACTGGTCGTCATCCGCTTCTATCATCATCTTCTGAGCCAGGAAGTTGACCGATGCATTGATAACTCCCGGTATTTCCTTAATTGCTGCCTCCATCTTTGCAGCGCAGTTAGCACAATCAAGATCCTCAAGTTTGAATTTCTTCTTCATTTTCATCTTCCTCCGTTTCGTCATTCATCTTTTCTTTTTTAAATGTGACACATTAGCTCAGAGCTAAAGTGTCACATACCTGCTGACACATTGACTCTGAATCGGTGTGTCGCTTCTGATTTGGTTGAACACATGAATGATTGTTCATATGTTGATAATAACACAGGGCCTGCGATATTGCAAGCCCTATGTTTGACTTTTTATTTTATTTGGCATGAAGACACAAGAACCGTCCCCATGTCTTCACTTCTTTTATTTTACCTTAGGCAGCTTAGCGATGCTCTCAGCCAGTTCGGCATCCGTAGGAATGTAATCATCCATCTCTCCGTTGTTGTACTTCTCATAGGCAACAAGGTCAAAATAACCTGTTCCTGTAAGTCCGAAGAGGATTGTCTTCTCCTCGCCCGTCTCCTTGCACTTCTTAGCCTCATCGATCGCTACCCTTATCGCATGTGAGCTCTCGGGTGCGGGAAGGATACCCTCAACCCTTGCGAAATATTCGGCAGCCTCGAATACATCGGTCTGCTTAGCCGTCGTTGCTTCCATGAATCCGTCATGGTAAAGCTGTGACAGGGTGGTGCTCATTCCGTGGAACCTGAGTCCTCCCGCATGATTGGGCGCAGGGATAAAGTCACTTCCAAGCGTATACATCTTAGCCAGAGGACATATCATTCCCGTATCGCAAAAGTCATACGCATATGTTCCTCTAGTAAATGAAGGACATGATGCAGGCTCAACCGCAATTATCCTGTAATCTGCTTCACCGCGAAGTTTCTCGCCCATGAAGGGAGCGATAAGGCCTCCGAGGTTTGATCCGCCGCCTGCACAACCTATGATCATATCAGGCTTAACTCCGATCTTATCAAATGCAGCCTTGGCTTCAAGACCGATGACCGACTGATGGAGAAGAACCTGGTTAAGAACGCTTCCAAGCACGTACCTGTAACCCTCATTATGGGTTGCAACCTCAACAGCCTCCGATATTGCACAGCCAAGAGATCCCGTCGTTCCGGGATGTGCTGCCAGTATCTTCCTTCCCACTTCGGTCGTATCCGAAGGTGAAGGAGTGATCGAGGCACCGTATGTCCTCATTACTTCACGCCTGAAGGGCTTCTGTTCATACGAGACCTTAACCATGAATACCTTGCAGTCAAGATCAAAATAAGCACATGCCATGGAAAGAGCCGTACCCCACTGGCCCGCTCCGGTCTCGGTCGTTACGCCCTTAAGGCCCTGCTGCTTGGCATAATAAGCCTGAGCGATAGCCGAGTTAAGCTTGTGGCTTCCGGACGTATTGTTACCCTCGAACTTATAATAGATCTTAGCGGGTGTATCAAGCTTCTTCTCAAGGCAGTAAGCCCTGACAAGGGGTGAAGGCCTGTACATCTTATAGAAGTCCCTGATATCCTGAGGTATCGGGATATATGCATCATTCTCATTTAATTCCTGAGCTACCAGCTCCTTACAGAAAACTCCTTCAAGCTCAGCTGCAGTCATGGGCTGTCCCGTTCCCGGATTAAGAAGCGGCGCCGGCTTATTCTTCATATCAGCCCGCATGTTGTACCAGGATGAAGGTATATCCTTTTCATCTAAGTATATCTTATAAGGTATTTCTGCTGCCATTTTGTCATCCTCCTCCAAATGTTTGTCTTATTTAGTATGCTGTCACTGCATACCTGAACATTTTATCACACTAATGTAATGCGGTGCAACGAAAAACTGACACACCTGTGACACATTAGCTCTGAGCTAAAGTGTCACACTACTTGCACACATATCTCCAGATAAGAAACAACCCCAAAGTATTACTACTTCAGGGTTGCATTTGCTTATATCCGATGAAGACAGAAGAACCGTCCCCGTGTCTTCATTTATTTATTTTTGTTCTCGTTATAGGTCTTCTTAGCCTCATCGAAGCCTGCCTTGGCTCCTGCGATACCTGCCTTGGCTACTTCCTTGGCAACTCCCGCTACTTCCGTGCCGACCTCGACTACAACCTTACCTACTTCCTTGGCAACTTCAACTGCCTTGTCGGTGAAATCCTTGGCGCTGTCCTTGGCTTCCTTGAACTTATCGTCGCAGGATGATGACTTCTCACCCTTCTGGGCGATAGCTGCCTGAGCTGCCGCAAGCCTTGCAATAGGTACGCGGAAAGGCGAACATGATACATAATCAAGACCTAACTTATTGCAGAACTCGATCGATGTGGGATCACCGCCGTGCTCACCGCAGATACCGACATGAAGCTTAGGATTAGCTGGCTTACCGAGCTTGATGGACATATCCATGAGCTTGCCGACACCTGTCTGGTCAAGCCTTGCAAAAGGATCGTTCTCAAATATCTTGGTATCGTAATAAGCCTCAAGGAACTTACCCGAATCATCTCTTGAGAAGCCGAAGGTCATCTGGGTAAGATCGTTGGTACCAAAGCAGAAGAAATCAGCTTCTTTAGCGATCTCATCGGCTGTAAGACAGGCTCTCGGGATCTCGATCATCGTACCTACTTCATAGTCAAGTGAAACGCCTGCGGCCTTAATCTCCTCATCGGCCGTCTCGACAACGATCTTCTTGATCATCTTGAATTCCTTAACCTCACTTACAAGCGGGATCATGATCTCGGGCTTTAAATTCCAGTCGGGATGAGCCTTGGAAACCTTGATGGCTGCCCTTATGACGGCCCTGGTCTGCATCTTCGCGATCTCGGGATAGGTAACCGCAAGACGGCATCCCCTGTGACCCATCATAGGATTGAATTCATGGAGTGACTGGATATATTCCTTGATCTTCTCAACACTCTTGCCTGTATTGTCGGCAAGCTTCTTAATATCGGCTTCCTCTGTGGGAAGGAACTCATGAAGAGGCGGATCAAGGAACCTTATGGTTACGGGACATCCTTCAAGTGCTTCATAGATCTGTTCAAAATCACCCTCCTGATAAGGAAGAATCTTATCAAG
>JBGUQP010000423.1:0-3431 GCA_045131145.1 Lachnospiraceae bacterium
ACATACACCATCGCACCGGTCTTTTCCGAGTAGGAAAACATTAACTCTTCACCGGCCTTCTTGCTCTTACCGTAAGGATTGTCAAGAAAGGCCTGAATGGATGAAGTAATAAGAACAGGCGCCTTGTTCCCGGCTTCCTTAAGCTTACCAAGAAGAGTATCGGTGAAGCCGAAATTACCGGTCATGAATTCACCTTCATCCTTGGGTCTGTTTACTCCCGCAAGATGAAAGACAAAATCACAGTCCCCGGTATATTCATCAAGAAGGGCCGGATCTGTATCCAAATCGTATTCGTATATGTCATTGTACTTCCGGTTTTTCAGTTCGGCGATAAGATTTTTGCCTATAAAGCCGTTGGCACCGGTTACGAGAATTTTCATATTTATCCCTCATCTACCCTTCGGGCATTTTCCCTCACTGAAGGAAGACTACATTTATTCTGCATGCAGGTAACTGCTAATCTCGTCTCTTATATACTTAAGCGAAAGCAGCTTCTCCTTAACCTCTTCCACATTAAGTATCTGTGTATTATTTGAATTAAACTCGGTAAGTTTGGTTCTCTCCTGGTTACCTTCCACAAAATACTTATCGTAATTAAGATCCCTCTGGTCACAGGGGACGCGGAAGAAGCCTCCCATATCAACAGCCCTTGCACATTCCTCATTGGTAAGAAGGGTTTCGTACATCTTCTCACCGTGGCGGATACCGATGACCTTAACTTCATTATCCGCATTAAAGAGCTCCTTAACAGCCTGAGCCAAAACCTCTATCGTACAGGCCGGTGCCTTCTGGACCATGATGTCCCCTGCCTGGGCATTTTCAAAGGCAAAGATCACAAGCTCAACCGCTTCCTCAAGACTCATGATGAATCTTGTCATCTTGGGTTCCGTTACCGTAAGGGGTTTACCCTCCTTGATCTGCTCAATAAAGAGAGGGATCACCGAACCCCGTGAGCACATAACATTCCCGTACCTTGTTCCGCATATGAGTGTTTTATCGGGATCGACGGTCCTTGATTTTGCAACGAATACCTTCTCCATCATCGCCTTGCTGGTACCCATTGCATTAACCGGATAAGCGGCCTTATCGGTCGATAAACAGATGACCTTCTTAACACCCGCTTCTATCGCGGCAGTAAGTACATTGTCCGTTCCGATGACATTGGTCCGTACGGCTTCCATCGGGAAAAATTCACATGACGGAACCTGCTTTAAAGCAGCCGCATGGAAAATATAATCAACCCCGTGCATTGCATCCTTCACGCTCTGCAGATCCCTTACGTTTCCTATGTAGTACTTGATCTTGGGATTGTTATAGAGATGGCGCATGTCATCCTGCTTCTTCTCATCCCTTGAGAAAATCCTTATCTCCTTTATATCCGTTTCAAGAAAACGGTTTAATACGGCATTGCCGAAGGATCCCGTTCCTCCCGTTATAAGTAATGTTTTCCCGTCAAAAATACTCATTTTTCTTTCCTCTTATACCTTACATAATTCGTAACCATCAAGAACAGGTTCAAATCGCTCCGTATTCTTCAAGCAGTTTGACACTTCTGCTCACATCAAAATGATCTTCCAGATATTTCCTTCCGTTCATGCCCATGACATTACGTTTTTTCTCATCCATCAATTCCTCTATGCACTTCCAGAAGGCTTCAACATCATCCGATCTGCACCACAGACCGCAGCATGCTTCTTCTGTAAGCAGCTGTCTTATATCGGTATTGACATCCGTACATGCTATCATGGGTTTGGCCATGGCCATGTATGACAGTGTCCTTGACGGATAATTGGGAATGGTAAATCTGATGTCAAGCGACACTATACCTATGTCGCAGGAATCCATCAGTTTATTGTATTCTTCCGGCGGAAGATAATCTATGAACCGAGCATTAGGACATTTATCGCATGTCTTCCTCACAAGCTCCGTTTCACTGCCGTTGCCGGCAAAGACAAATTCAACCTTGTCATATATGGGTGATTTATCGTACTGAATTACCTTCATCAGATGATCGATCGCCTGAGGTTTACCAAGGTTGCCTCCGAATACCAGCCTTAGCTTCCTGCCTGTTATAAACTTAAGCTCTTCATCCTTAAGCGGTGGAACCTTCATGGTATTGGGAAATACTATGATCTTATCCTCGGGGATTTCCGGATTATGTTCCTTTAAGTATTTAAGATTACCCTCTGACATACATCCGATGACATCAGACAGGGCATAAAGCTTCTTCTCCTTGCTCCTGAAGAACTTATGAATGATCCCGCCCTTACCGAACAGACCTATGTCAACCGCATTCTGGGGGAAGATATCCTTAAGCATCAGAAAAGACCTGCAGCCGTATGCCTTCCTGCAGTAACTTACAACATTGGCAAAGGTTACCGGCGGCGTCGCATACAGCACAAGGTCAAAGTGCTCTCCCCCAAGGAATGACTTTACGGCCGATTTTAATTTCGGCTCAAGCAGAAGGGTATTTATGCCTTTTTTTATAAAATTGACATTAAAGAGTTCTCCTGCGGATACCTTAAGTATCCGCACACCCTGCACGGTTATCAGTTCTGTTTTGGGGGTATTCTTCGGACTGTCGGCGAAAGCTATCGTGACCTTATGTCCCGCCGCGGTCAGCGCATTTATAAGGTCCGGATATATGCCCGCCTCCGTCAGATTGGGGTTTTTTAATGTAAGATATAATATGTCCATGATATAGTCTTAACTAGCGGATGATCTTGACAAGATCCTCAAGTGAATTCACCCGCGCCGTTTCCCTGTATCCTTCCCTGTATGGCCGGTCTGAATATACGCCCTGTTCCCTCATGATCCTCACTGTCATTATCGGAAAATCACGCCCGATGAAGAAATCCTTCTCCGGATTGTCCCCGACATATACTATGTCGGTCCAATCGGCAAGAAATGCTTCCTTCATCATGATGAAAGGCCTCGGGTCAGGCTTCCAGTAATCCCTTCCCAGCTCATCGGTGATGATTATCTTGTCGAACAGTCTCTTCCCGTTGGCTCCGAGCACCGTAAGCTTCTTACGCTGGGTTACGGCGTATCCATCCGATAAAAGTCCCAGTTTTATCCCCCTGTTTTTAAGGGAAGTTATCGCCGGTCTTACATCCGGATAGAAATGAACCTCCGGGGTATGCTCCCTGTAAACTTCAACAAGCTCCAATATTTCATTGTCCTTATACCTGATATCATGTGCGGCAAGCAGCCGGTTAAATACATTTTTCGGGCTCTCCAGATACAGATCGTAGAGCTGTCTTGCGGTCATTCGTTCGTCCCATCCGTACATATCCTTAAGGAACCGGGACACTGCCCTGTAACCGCTCCGTATGTATTCGTCCTCTGATATCAGCGTATCATCAAGGTCAAATATTACTGCCTTCTTCATACTCGGGTACCATATCCTCGTTTAACATAATGCTTGAGTC
>JBGUQP010000424.1:0-5173 GCA_045131145.1 Lachnospiraceae bacterium
TACACAGTGGAAGGCCTGGTCCGCCTTATGGACAATATTACGGGGGAATTCCCGGATAAGAAGAAGATAAGTGAGATCCTGCTTGTAAATGAAGCAGAAGCCAAGGCGATCGAGGAACTTCACGATGCCGATGTCGCCGTGCCCGAAAGGCCGGCATATCGGATCCTTCAGGACAGTGCTCATAAATATCCCAACAGAATAGCTGTCGCTGCGACAGACAGATCTCTTTCATATAAGGAATTAAACGAAGAAGCCAATGCACTCGGACGTACGCTTACAAAAAAAGGAATAGGACTCGAAAAAATAGTTGCGATCCTTGCAGACAGGGATGGCTTTGCAAGTGTAATGCGCCAGGGTGTCTTAAAGAGCGGCGGGGCCTTTCTGCAGATTGATCCCGAATATCCCGATGAGAGGATCCGCTTCATTGTAAGTGATTCGGGCGCTTCCCTTCTCCTTACCACCGATAATATCCTTAACAGGAAAAAAGAACTGCTTTTAAGCCTTAAGGAGGAAGGACTTGAATACGTAACCGTGCAGGATGCGCTTCTTGAAGAAAACAGGTCGGATCTTAATATATCTGTACCCTACGAATCACTCGCGTATGTCATTTATACGTCAGGTTCAACCGGGAAACCCAAGGGCGTTATGTTAACCAACAAAAACCTTGTGAATTTTGTTGATGATAATGAGAAGAATCGTGAAACACAGGGATATACGAAGAGAGCATGCTCATGCCTTGCCCTGGCAGCTCTTACTTTCGATGTTTCCATCATGGAAGAATTTATACCGTTAAACTCCGGTATGACTGTAGTGATGGCCACACAGGAAGAGATCATGGATCCCGGTAAGCTCAGTGCTCTGATGCTTAAAAACAAAGTTGATGTAATGACCTGTACTCCCAGCTATATATCGAATCTTCTGGATCTTGATGTAATGGACGAAGCAATAAAGGGCCTTAAGAGTATAGATATCGGAGCGGAGACCTTCCCTGAGGCTCTGTATGAGAAGCTGACAGCAGTAAATCCCAACCTGTATATAATGAACGGATACGGTCCGACAGAGACGACTATCAGTTGTACGATGCAGGTGATCGGGAGCTCAGATGATATAACGATCGGAATACCCAATGCCAATGTGCATGTCGCAACCTTTGACAGGGACGGAAGACTTCAGCCGCCGGGCGCCCTGGGTGAGCTTGTGATCATAGGAGACGGAGTGGGACGTGGCTATATAGGACGGGACGAGCTGACGAAAAAGAGCTTTATAAACCTGTTTGGCAGAAAGGCATACAGGGCAGGAGACCTGGTACGTATAAGACGGGACGGAAATATCGAATTCCACGGGCGCCTTGATGACCAGGTCAAGCTGCGCGGCCTGCGCATAGAACTCGGCGAGGTACAGAATGTTATCAATACCTTTAAGGGGATCGTAACTAGTATCGTTGTGGTAACACATGGGCAGACGGATTATCTTGCCGCATATTTCACATCCGAAACAAAGACCGATATAGAGGAGCTTAAGGAACATCTTCGTAAGAGCCTTGCAGAATATATGATCCCGCAGGCTTTCATGCAGCTTGATGAAATGCCTCTTACCGCAAACGGGAAGGTTGATAAAAAAGCCCTTCCTGTGCTCGAGATCGCCAAAGAGGAGATAGTTCCTCCGGGAAACGATCTTGAGTCAGAACTGCTCGAAATCGCCGAAGAAGTAATCGGAAGTAATGATCTTGGTGTGACTTCTTCGCTTGTTTCTCTGGGACTGTCCTCGATCGGAGCTATCCGTCTGTCTGCGATGATAGATAAAAAGCTCGGCGTACTGATAAATGTGGCTCAGATAATGAAGAAACCGACGATACGCGACATCGCCGGATATATAGAAGATAATACGGAGCATTCCCGGTCAGGCATTGAAGTATATGAAAAAAGAGACCTGTACCCAATTACGGAGAACCAGAGGGGACTGCTTATCGACTGGCAGAAAAATGAGAATACAACCGGATACAATATACCGGAGGTGTATCTGTTTAAAGATACAGACGCAAAATCACTGGCAGAAGCCATAAAGAAAACAGTCGATGCACACAGCTACCTTAAAACACATTTTGTTAATGACGATGGTGATGTAAAGTTAAAACGCTGTGATGAAGAAGAAGTCTGTGTAAACATACAGGACCTTGATCATGTTCCTGACAAGGCTTATTTCCAGACAAGGGTCAGGCCCTTTGATCTTTTTAATGACAACCTGTACAGGTTCGAGATATATTCGCATGCCGGGGACAGTCTGCTGTTTGCCGACATCCACCACACCGTGTATGACGGAATGTCCACGGGGATATTCATGGAAGACCTTAACAGGGCTCTCTCAGGTGAAGCCTTAAAGAGTGAAAGCCTGACGGCCTATGACTATGCACTGTATGAGAAAAAGCTCATGGACAGTGACGATTACAAAAAGGCCCAGATAAGGTTTGACGGGCTGCTTGACGGTGCGGTGCGCGCAATCATCCCCGCCGACGGGAATCCGGACGGCTCGCCGGATCAGATGACTAAGACAGGAGTTGCAGCATCTTTGGTAGATGATTGCTGCAAAAAAATGGGAATTACTCCCGGAAGCTTCCTACAGGCTGCCTTTGCCGAAACTGTACGAAGGATATGCAGGGAGGATAAGGTATTTTATACAACCGTCAGCAACGGCCGCTCATCCGATCCCGAACTTCTTAATTGTGTGGGCATGTTCGTAAGGACCATACCGGTAGTATCAATAAACTCTGCTGCAATGACGACGGAGGCTTATGTCCGTGCCATGCATGAACAGCTTCAGGAAAGCTTCTCCATGGAGTTCTATCCTTATACCCATGTTGTTTCAAGGCATCATCTTAAGGCAGACATGATGTTCGTTTATCAGGGAGGGATCGATGATGATGATGACAGGTCTGTTAAGGATATATCCCTTGATCTTGATGCCGCAAAGCTTCCGATCACACTTTTTGCAAGCCCCATGGGCTCATCTTACGAGCTATCGGTTGAATATGACGGAACCATTTACGGAAGAGAGGAGATGGACAGGTTTGTAAGGGCGGTGGCTGCGGTATGCGAGGGCTTTGCAAGATCCTCCATGGTAAGGGATGTCTCACTTGTTACGGCTCCTGAACAGGAGAAGATCCTGTCACTTTCAAAGGGAGAGGACCTTAAATATAACAGGGAAAAGACATGGATAGATCTCTTCCTTGAGCAGGTTAAAAGTCATCCTGACAAGGCTGCGGTTATTGACAGTAAGGGATCCTATACATACGGAGAGCTTAACCGCGCTTCGGATGCGATCGCACAGTGGCTTACAGACAACGGGGTTTCGGAAAACTCTTTTGTGTCCGTTAAGATGGACAGGGTAAAGGAATTCATGGCCTCGATCATAGGTATCCAGAAGGCAGGAGCGGCCTATGTACCCATCGATCCGGGTTACCCTGCCGACCGTATCGCATATATGCAGGAGGATTCGGAAGCAGGCATCATGCTTGATGAAGAGAAGGTAGGCCATATCCTGACCGAAGTAAGTGATCCCCGTCCGGTAAACAAAACGACCGTAAATCATCGTGCATATATGATCTATACATCCGGTTCGACGGGAAAACCCAAGGGAGTGGTTATCCCTCAGAGTGCACTGATGGCTTATGCGGCCTGGAGCAGCGCACAATACGATTACAGGGAAGATAAGAACTATGCCCACTGTGTCAGCTTTTCCTTTGATGCATCGGTGACTGACCTTGTTAATCCCATGATCGTTGGAGCTACGCTTCATATAATCTCGGTAGAGTTAAGGCGCGATCTTAACAGGCTGGCAGGATATCTTGAAGATAATAAGATCTACGGTATCAAGTTCCCTACCCAGCTTGGTATGCTCATGCTTAACAGCTTCCCCGATATGTATCCGTCCTTTACGGTTCTTGGCGGTGAGAAGCTGCTGCCCGTAGAGAAGACCCATGTACTTCAGTATAATGAATACGGGCCGACCGAGTTCACTGTAGGCTCCGATGTCCATCTTGTGGACCAGGATAAGGATGAGGATATCCCGATCGGTGTTCCGGTTCCCAACAGCTTTTCTTTAGTCTGCGATCCTACCGGAAATCTTCTGCCTTACGGCTATACGGGAGAGCTGTGTCTTGCCGGTTTACAGATTGCGGAAGGGTACTGGAAACGCCCCGAACTCACGGCTGAGAAGTTCTGTTCTTGTCCGGTTCTTCCCGGAAGCAGGATGTATCGCACCGGAGATCTGGTAAGGTATGACAAAGACGGAAAGCTTATGTGCATCGGCCGTATCGACACCCAGGTAAAGCTTCGGGGCTTCCGGATAGAGCTTGGAGAAATAGAGAACCGCGCCAGCCGTTACGAAGGGATCCGGGAGGTGACGGCCGAGGTAAGAAAGGGACAGCTTGTACTCTACTATACACATGAAAAAGATATTGATATAAATGAACTCAAAAAACACCTTGCAGGCACTCTTACGGATTACATGGTTCCTTCCGTCTATGTTCCGCTTGATAAAATGCCCGTTACACCTGTAGGAAAGATAGACAGAAAGGCCCTGCCGGATCCTGACAATATGAAACAGGAGAGAAATATTGTCATGCCGGTGACCCCGCTGCAGGAGCAGCTGTGCGGGTTCTTTAAGGATGCACTGTCCCTTGAGACGGTTGGAATAAACGAGAATTTCTTCGAACTTGGCGGCAATTCACTTATAGCTTCGGGTGTACTCATGAAGGCCAAACTGTTTAAGCTTCCGCTTAATTATCAGGATATTTTCGACCATCCGACTATAGCCGAACTTGAACAGCTGATCCTTTCAAGACGATCGGAGAAGAAAGAAAATAAAGATAATAAAGATAAAGGCGCTGCATCACGCGGCAGCAGTATCTCAAATGATCCTGCCTGTCTTAAGAAAAACCGGTCAGGCTTCCTTGACGAGATTTCAGCGAATGATCTCGGAGATGTCCTGTTGGTTGGCGGAAACGGATTCCTGGGCGCCCATGTTCTAAAAGCACTGACTGAAATGACCGACGGAAAGATCTACTGTCTTATCAGGCCCTCTAAGGTCAGTGCAGCAGACAGGCTGATGAGTACTTTGTTCTATTATTTTGAAGATGATTTCAGAAAGTATCTCGGAAACAGGATAACCGTAATAG
>JBGUQP010000425.1:0-2610 GCA_045131145.1 Lachnospiraceae bacterium
GAGAGAGCGGTACAGACATCCCATGTGGAACTTACGACTCTTGTCGTACCCGGCATGAATGATTCATACGAAGAAATGGATAAGATATGTGATTATATCCTGTCACTTGAAGGAGGGAAGGATATCCCGTTACATATAAGCCGTTTCTTTCCAAGGCATAAGATGAAGGGGAAAAATCCGACAGATGTATCCCTTGTTCTTGAACTGTCAAGACGGGCAGGAGAGAAGTTGAGTTTTGTTTATCCGGGTAATATCTGAAGAAATCCGGCCATGTTGCCGCGCTGTCCCCCGGATGCCCGGTGTGAGAAGAGGTAATCGGGATTACAGCAGGTGCATATGCCGGGAAGTTCAATGTTTTCTGCTTTAACTCCCGCTTCAAGCATAATAAGCCTGTTGGCGGCCCGAAGGTCGAGCAGGTATTTGTCATTTCCCTTACTCATCAGAAATTTATGGTCATCACGGGTGTCGCCTGCAGACAAAAGACACCCAGAGAATTCCTCCATGAAAGCATCGGCAACATCTTCACTTACCTCATAACAGTCCATGCATATGGATGGCCCTATGCCGCATATAAGGTCCCTTGGATCGGTTCCGAATTCAGCATGCATGGCATCTATAGTGACCTTTCCCATTCGGTTTACGGTCCCGCGCCAGCCCGAGTGTGACAGACCTATGGCCCGGTGCACGGGATCGACGAAGAAAAGGGGAACACAGTCGGCGTAGAAGGTTGTCAGCACAAGCCCCGGTTCATCGGTAATAAGCCCGTCAATATCCTTATAGTCGACAGGCCTTGTCACTCCCTTTCCCGCATCTTCCCTTGTGGCATGGTAGACATTGGTCGTATGTGTCTGGACTCCGGTAACAAGGTCGGACGGTTCACAGCCCAGGATCGAAGCCATCCTTCTGAAGTTCTCATCAACGTTCTCTTTAATGTCGCCCCTTGTAAATCCTAAGTTCATGGATGAATATATGCCCGTACTCACACCGCCGAGCCTGGTTGAAAAGGCGTGCCTTATCCCGTTTAATGAATTTATATTGTTAAAGGTCAGGTATTCAATACCGTTTTTATTATTCTTTATCATATGTGCTTTAAACCTACAGGATTCGGAGCAGATTGTCAATAAAGATGGCATATGAACCGGTTAAGAAGTTGTTTTGACCGGTAAATTGGTATACAATAAAAGCTGCTACAGAGGTGAATGAATTGGGAAAAAATATAAATACAAAAGAAGGAAATCAGTTTGTTAATACGGTAAACAGGATCATGCCCGCGGCTATGGTGCTCATGCTCATTATAAGCCTGACATATCTTTTGGCGGGTGAAACGATACTTGTAAATGACAGAGGAGTGTCAACGGATGATTGCATATCGCTGGACTCTTGTTTTGATGTCGAATTAAAGGGAGGAAGATCAGGATCCATAACTCTCCCCGGCACATATGAACAGTACGGTGATGATGAACTGACGCTTACCATGAGGCTTACATCGGATGTTCTTGATGAATGGCTTATGATTTGGAATATGGGACATGAGCTGTATGTATATGTGGATGATGAACTGAGGCTTTCGGTAAACAATGAGGGACGCAGGCTCTTTAAAGGAGATGTGGCATACCAGTATGATTTTGTATCTCTCAGGGATTCGGATGAAGGAAAGACCCTCCGTATCCGGTTTCCGAAATATGCCGAAGAGAATCATCAGCTGGGGTCGATATATATAGGAGATAAGGCGGCCCTGCTCCTTAAGGCGGTAAAGCCTTACCAGTTTACTCTTATCCTTGCAATGGTTCTTGTGGCTTTTGGGATCGGTACGATACTTAAAGTCATATTTGTCCCGGACAGGGCGGGGAGATCCTATGAACTTTTTTACATGAGTCTTGGTGTGACTACAGCTTCGGCATGGTTCCTCTTTAACTCTCCGGCAGCCCAGTTCATATTTCCGAATGTTGAGACGGCAAGAGACAGTGCGTTTTTCTTTGCATCAATGATCCCGCTGCCTTTTCTCCTGTATCTGGACAGGCTTTTTAAGGGGAGGCATGCACTTGTATTTACCGCTCTTAAGCTTGTTTCCGTACTGAGCTTTATCATAATGGTGACAGGCTTTTTGTTCACGGATATTGCGATTAATGACCTTTTTATTCCGGCGGAGATATCAGCGGTTGCATCACTGGGAATAACCTTTGCCCTTATAACAGGGGATATACAGAACCACAAGATAAAGGAATACTATATTGCCGCCATTGGTATTACGGGGTTTATCGCACTTGCATTGATATACGTGATAATTTATATTCTCTTCCCCTTCAGGGGTGACGGGGGCCTGCTCCTTCTTGCCGGAATACTGCTTATGTATATAACATCGCTCCTGTCCTATGTGAATACATCCGGTAAACTTAACTGACTTATTATAGACAAATAACCATATATTTAGTATACTAATGCGGGTATATCCACAATACATAGTGGATTGCCCGCTGTTTTATGTTCTATTACGGAGGTTGAAAATGGCTGATAACAGACCGACAGGCCGTCAGAGGAATGTCCTTAGCGGCGGAATGGATGTACATAAAAGAGGTGAAGGACTGGGAACGGGTCCTGTGGGCTCGGGCG
>JBGUQP010000426.1:0-3866 GCA_045131145.1 Lachnospiraceae bacterium
TTTACCGGTTCTACTTTAGCGTACTGATGTTTACGGCTATAAGCGGCGGCCTGATGCTGTCGCATGAGAGGATTGATATTAAGAAACTGTACACCCGCAATATCTTAAGGATTGTGACCGCTTTTGCCTTTTGGTCCACCCTGTATTCGGTTATTGAACATGTGCTGATACCGCTTGCGGACGGTGGTAAAGTGCAGATAAAGCTTGTGGTTACCAGTATTATCGAAGGCCATTTCCATCTCTGGTACTGCTATATGATAGCCGGTCTTTTTATCCTTGCACCATTTATAAAGGCAGCGCTGGATCATGATGAAAAAACGGGTTTGTATTTTATGGCGGTTGCCTTCCTGTTTTCTGTATTGATACCGTCGTTACAAGGATTTGGGCCGCTTGCGTTTACAACCAGGATAACCGACAATATCGGCCTTGACGGTTTTGAATTCATGATGTATTTCGTCATGGGATACTTTATGATGAAAATAAAAAAGGACGAGCGGACAGAGAAGCTTATCCTTATCGCCGGCTGCCCGGTTGTTCTTTTGTTTGTACTTTTTGTCGGGACAACCATGAGGCCTGTATCTGAAAGCTTATTTGTTGCATGGCTCTTCCTGCTTGCGCGTTTTTTCTTCAGGGTAAAGAACAGGAGGGCAGCTGCCCTTCTTGTAACGCTCGGAGATGCCGTATTCGGGGTTTATCTCATTCATGAGATTTTTGATATACTGTTTGACAGGTTGTTTGGCATTCCCGTGATGGAAATACAGTATCTTGCAAAGTACTTTTTTATGCTGATCGCAAGCTTTGCCTGTATCATCCCTATCCGGAGAATAAAAAGCTTTGCAAGATTTATTTCGTAGCCGTGTCATGATCCGGGGATCCGGATCAATGCTGAAAGGAATGCGATGAAGAACAGCAAAAGAATATACGGAATAGATATTGTCCGGATAGTTGCCTGTATAAGTGTATACTCGCAGCATTATCTCGGCATGGAACTGAAGAATTCCCAGGCTGCGGTCAGGGCATTCAGGGAATCGCCCTGGTTTAAAAGCATTTTCGGCATTTTCTGGGGTGAACTTGTGCTGATCGCCTTTTTTGTCATATCCGGATTTTTCATAACATACGGAAATGAACATGATGCGGACCCTGTAAAGAGAATAAAGAGCTGCGTATACAGATGCCTTAATGTGGTTGTTCCCACAGTGACGGTGATCCTGTTTACGGCACTTGTTACCCTGATAATGAAGTTTCTCGGTATGTCGGATATGTTCAGTATAAAGGATGTGGGAACCGATCTTGTAAAGGTCGTGATCGGGCTTCCCGGAGATAAGCATATCCATTACGGGTATCCCCTGTGGTTTCAGCACTTTATCCTTCTAGGATATATATTCGGCTATGCCTTTGTGCTCCTGTTTGCAGGAAGGAAGATGAAGATGCCTGCCTATGCGGCAGTGCTTGTATATACTCTGATAAATTCGGAATATATGTATATGGTGTTTATGGGTATGCTTGCCGGTGAGCTGTGCTCGGGAGAATATGCTGTTAGGATAAGGAAGATCTTTGGCCGTAACGGGATATGTATTGCCGCCCTGTTTACCGTCATGATCGTAATGGCGGCCGTATACAGTCTTGACTACAACAATCCCGTAATATACGGCCCGGGTACGGCATTTGTTTCGATCGTACTTATACTGGTTTACTGCCTGAGTATGAATATTGTTGAAAAAAGGGAAGGTATTAAGGCAGCCCGGAAACATGTGATCATTGATTTCCTGTCGGAGAATTCATATGCCTGCTATCTTATTCATTTTTTCATTTTCTGTTCCGTAATGAGGATCATATACAGGATAACGGAGAAGATCCCGTTTTTCTGGAACAATAATATCGCGGGCTGTATCATTATGTATATACTGATGACCGTCATGGTCTGGTCCTGCGGTTTCCTGTTTACAAGATATGTCCTGACACCGCTCAAGAAGAAATATGATATTATCTGGAGGTACTGTCGCTGATGATAAGAAAGGTTATACAGTTTGTAACGCTGTTCAGAAACATGATGGAGGTGTTAAACTCCAGACAGAAAAGGAACTGTGCATTTGTTTTTGTACTGATAGTGTTTGGCGGTTTTCTTGAGCTTCTGGGTGTGTCAGCGGTCCTGCCGGTTGTTGAGATGATCCTGACCCCGGATGATTTTAAAAAGAGTCAGATATATCATATCCTTGTGGGTTTTACACATGTAAACAGTGACAAGGAGATAATCCTCCTGTTATCGGTAGGTGTTGCGATCCTCTACCTTGTGAAAAACCTGTATCTTACATTTTCCACCTATAAACAGACATCACTTGTGGCGAATGTGAGATATACGATGTCGGAGAAAACCCTGAGTGCATATATGAAGAATGATTATAGCTTTTTTGTGAACGAGAACAGTTCGGTTGTCATAAGGGGACTTACGACGGATATAGATGCTTACCTTAACTCTCTGCAGAATTTCTTTAATATAGGTGTGAGGCTTGTAAATATTGTCCTGATCTGTATATGGCTGATGAAAACGGATATAATCCTGACGCTGGTGGTTGTCATACTCGGTGTCCTGGCCATGGGACTTATCACAGGTGCCTTTAAGCGTAAAATGAGGTCGCTGGGTAAGGTAAGACGTGAGGTTGAGGCAAGTACACTCAAAAGCATCACCCAGATAGTTGCAGGTATCAAGGAAGTAAAGATACTGAATAAGAATGACTATTTCATAGAACTGTACGGTAAGGCTGTAAAGAACAGATGCTCCGTTGATGTGTGGTATACCACTTTATCACCCTGCCCGGAGAGGATAATCGAAACCATTTTTATAGGAGGGCTGCTCCTTTCCGTGGGACTGCTGTCATATCTCGGACGGGTCAACAATGCATTTGTCGCAAATCTGGGTATATTTGCGGTCGCTAGTTTTAGAATGCTTCCCTTTGTTTCACAGCTGTCGGGTGAAGTAAACATAATGATGTATACATATGAGCCTACGGTGGCTGCTTTACGAAACATAAAAGGAACATTTAAAGAAGGAGGAAGCAGCAGACCGGAATGCGATACCATTAAGAGCTTTGAAGATGAGCTGGAACTTAAGGATGTGGTATTTGCATATGAGGGCGGAACCTATAATGTCCTTGACGGCGTTAACCTTAAAATAAAAAAGGGTGATGCGATAGCTTTAGTAGGACCATCGGGTGCAGGCAAAACGACTCTTGCCGATATAATCCTTGGCCTTAACAGGATAAAATCGGGAGAAATACTGGTGGATAAAAGAAGGGTCAACATGGGTGAGAACTCCTGGGATAAGCTGATAGGTTATGTATCCCAGAACATCTTCATGCTCGATGACAGCATCAGGAATAATATCGCATTCGGCTGCAAACCGGAAGAAATTGATGAGATAAGACTTAAGGATGTTATCGATCAGGCGCAGCTTACCGATTTTATAGCCTCTCTTCCGGACGGCCTTGATACGAATATAGGTGAGGGCGGAGCCAAGGTATCAGGCGGACAGCGTCAGAGGATTGCCATAGCAAGGGCCCTGTATCTTGATCCTGAGATACTTATTCTTGATGAAGCAACATCAGCTCTTGATTCAGACACCGAGCAGGCTGTCATGGAGGCTATTGATATGCTCAGATCGACCAAGACACTGATAATAGTGGCACACAGGCTGTCCACGATCGAAAAGTGCAGACATATTTATGAAGTGAAGGACGGAGCAGTCTGTGAAAGACAGCTTAAGGATGGCAGGATCGTATGAGCGTGCCGGCCATAGGTTTTTAAGGAGGATAAGGACATGGAGATGCTTATTGTGACATCGGATGCGGATATCCGTCTGCTTGAGTATT
>JBGUQP010000427.1:0-3165 GCA_045131145.1 Lachnospiraceae bacterium
GCTTATCGTCGCCTCAGTCGGACCGTATCCGTTCATGATATACAGGTCGGGATTAAGTCTTTTCAGCTTTTCATACAGTATCGCCGGGAACTCCTCTGCGCCAAAGTCTATACTCTTAAGGCCTTTTATGGCCTCATCCATTACCTTAAGATCCAGAAGATTTGATATATAGCTCGGAGTGCAGTTCATCACCTCCACTTTGTTTTCAAGCATCAGGGCACTGAGCTTATCGGGGTCCATGATCTGATCCTGCGTGGCCATAACCACTGTCATACCGCAGCTTAAGGGTATGAATTCTTCCATGATGGAAACATCGAAAGTCAGGGCCGCAATGGCAAGGCCTGTGCGCGCTCTTTTCGTATAGCCCTGTATCTCCCGGTTCTTTTCATTGTCATCAACAAAGTTGACAAGGTTTTTGCTGGTTAACATAACACCCTTGGGCCTGCCTGTGGAACCCGAGGTGTATATGACATAAGCAAGCGCTTCATATGGAACGGAAACGTCAGGATCCGATCGGTCGCCTTCCTTAAGTATTTCTTCGACCCTGATCACATCTATGCCCTCGCCCGAGAGTTCTTCGAAGAATTCCTTCCTTCTTTCTGCCACGGCATCTGTTGTAAGGATGATCGCTGCTTTGGAATCCTCAAGGATAAATTGTACCCTGTCATCAGGATAATCCGGATCGATGGGAAGGAATGCTCCCCCGCTTTTTAACACGCCCTGCCTCATCACATAGGCATAGCTGTTTCTCTCTGCCAGAACCGCGACTATTGATTCCGGCTTTATACCGCGCGAAATAAGCGCATTTCCCACGGCATTTGCTTCCTCGTTAAGCTCCCTGTAGGATAGCGTCCTGTCAGCAGCAGTGACAGCCCTTCTGTCAGGATACTTATGTGCACTGTCCTGCAGTATCCGATAGGCCGGCCGCTCTTTAACATGAATATCCGTATCATGAAACATCATAATCTTCTCAAATTCCGGTTTTGTCATCTTCATGGTCACGCGCTCCTCCTGCTATTGTCTGGATATCTTATATGATATCACAAACCCGGCCGAAAATTACTATTTTTCTGACTTTTACTGATTATTTGATCAAGTATACTGAAAACGCCCCCGATCAATAAGATCAGGAGCGTTTCCGGTTTCTTCTGTGGCTGAATGATCCTCAGTTTTCTGCTGTCGAAGTCTTCATTTTCAATATATTCATCCGGCGGCCTATAAGAACCGTCAGGATCATGAACAGCACGAACAGGATAAAACTCTCGATATTATTAAGGTTTCGTCCCATCGCAATCGGAATAAGGATTGCCGCGCAGTTGTTCAGTATATGTGCTATTATGGCAGGGATCACGGAATCATACTTATAAGCAAGGTAAGCGAACATGAATCCCATCGGAAGCACATATATACTCTGCATCGGGTTTAAATGCATTATGCCGAACAGGATGGCACTTATAAGCGCACATCCGATAAGCCCGAAGCTTTCCTTAAGCTTCTTTAATATAACTCCCCTGAACACCAGCTCTTCGGCTATAGGAGCCACAAGCATCGCAGCTAAATACCCTGCTATATTATCATCACCCAGAGTCAACCCCATAAGCTCATTAAACAGATCCTGTGAGGACGGGATCAGATATTCTGTCAAAGCCGACACAAGCAGGATGAAAAAGTGAGTCCCAAGGGTGATGACGATCAGGAAAATGCAGGTCTGCAGATTTTTCATTTTTGAAAAACCCGACTCATATGTTCCGGTTTTCATATCCTTCTTTACGTAACCGAAATAATACCACAGTCCGAATACTATTATAAACACGATCTCGGTAATCAGGGTAAGTAAGGGAACGAGTCCGAGAGTATACTCCATTACATCTACACCCTTTACGGCAGCAATGACGCTTCCCACAACACCGCCGACACCTCCTATCACGAGCTGCCCGATAAGGAACAATGCCAGGATCCCAACAGCGATCAATACGGTTTTTACTTTGTTTGTTTTTTTCTCATCCATTTTAGTCTCTCCTCCTGCAATTTTGAAACGGGGGGACGGTTCCCCGTTTCATTTCATGACTTCGAAGGCCATGTCGTACATATCCCTTGCATCCACTGTGTTTCTTATATAATTCGGGTGGTAGGGCTCGTATCTTACGTATTTTTCAACCTCTTCAATAAGCGCAAGATAAGCAACGGCACAGGCATACCTTATTTCTGTGTTCCTGCTAAGCACGATTTTTTCTGCTGCTGTCCTGTTGTATATTTCGATCTCATTTTTCTTATCAGACAACGGAGCCTTCTGGCCGGGACCCAGCGTGATAAAGTCAGCCACCGGGTCTCCCCAGAATCCCCTCTCGGGATCGATCCATACAAGCTTCCCCTTATCGTAAAGAACATTGCTGTCCCATAAGTCGAAGTTGACCATCCGACAGGGCGCCTGCCTCAATACATCCTCATGCTTTTCGATGAGCTCAAGGAATTCCTCTCCGTCGGGAGTCTCAAATCCTAAGTTCTTACAGTCTGATATCAGATTTACGGTCATGGCTTTTATCGCGTCAAACCATGAAGGATAAAGGCCTGACTGTCTGTAACCGTACCTGTCGTTTTTGATCGTATGTATTTTGGTGAGCATGCCTATCTTCTCGGCCTGGACCCTCGCGGCCTCCTCCGGAGCAAAATCACACTTCCACAGGGGATCTCCCGCCATCATCTGCATGATAAAGCAGCTGCTTTTTATGATTTTGCCCGAAAAATCGGACACATATACATCGGGACAGAGGATGTCCGTGTTTTCCTTCATTTTACCGTACCAGTAAACCTCGGAATCCATCATATTCTTCTCATAGGTCAGTACATTTGCACCTTCAGGCGGAGCAATCTTTAATACATAGTCTGTCCCGTTATCACACGTTACCTTAAAGGCTGCATTGAACTCGCCGTCGCCAAGGGGCCCTGTCTTTACGACCTTGCCCATTCCGTTTGCCTCAAACAGGCTTCTTATTTCTTCTTCGGTTGCTTCATATTTGGTTCTGCTCTTTATCATGTCAACCTCCTTCTGCTGTGTGCCACGGGGACGGTTCTTTTGGCATGGGGCCATGGGGACGGTTCTTTTGGCATGGGTGCCACGGGGACGGTTCTTTTGGCACACCAAATATCTAACTTAACAATGACGAT
>JBGUQP010000428.1:0-3727 GCA_045131145.1 Lachnospiraceae bacterium
CTTAAGTGACTATGACTATGACGAGGTCGTGGATGCCCTGTCGCGCGTATTCGGTATAACAGGCATATGCCCCGTTGTCCATGTGGAGGATGAAGGATTTGATAAGCTTGCAGTGGATGTCATTAAGTACATCGATGACGAATACCCCGATAAGAATAAGACATTCAAAGTCAACTGCCGCAGGGCAAGGAAGAATTATCCCATGGATTCCCAGGAGGTCAACATGGAGATGGGCGGCAGGATCCTAGATGCCTATCCCGAGATGAAGGTTGATGTCCATAACCCTGATATACTCCTTACCATAGAGATAAGGGATGAGAAGATATACATTTATTCGAAGATGATAGAGGGTCCCGGCGGCATGCCTGTAGGAACGGGCGGTAAGGCTATGCTCCTTCTGTCGGGCGGTATCGATTCGCCGGTTGCGGGTTATATGATCGCAAAGCGCGGAGTAAGGATCGATGCGGTATATTTCCATGCACCGCCCTATACCAGTGAGAGGGCCAAGCAGAAGGTTGTTGATCTTGCGAAATATGTCGCAAGATACGCAGGTCCCATAAACCTGCATGTGATCAACTTTACCGATATCCAGCTTGAGATATACGAGAAGTGTCCGCATGATGAACTTACGATAATCATGCGCCGCTACATGATGAGGATCGCAGAGCATATAGCAAAGGAAAGTGACTGTTTAGGCCTTATAACCGGCGAGAGCTTAGGTCAGGTTGCATCCCAGACCATGCAGTCCCTTGCGGCAACAAACGAAGTGTGTACTATGCCCGTGTACAGGCCCCTTATCGGTTTCGATAAAAATGAGATAATCAAGATATCTGAGAAGATCGATACCTACGAGACATCGATCCTGCCATTCGAGGACTGCTGCACGATCTTTGTTGCCAAGCATCCGGTGACCAAGCCTAACATAAACATAATCAAGCGGTCGGAAACAAGACTTGCCGATACGATAGACGACCTTTTCAGAAAGGCGATAGAAACAGATGAAGTCATCGTCGTTTCATAAGGACAGGCTAATATTGTTCTTAACAGGCTGCGCTCTCGGCGCGGTCTGCTTTTTATGGGTATACGGATATAAGATCTTAAACCCTGTGTACGATGCATGGCTTTTTAACACCGAGATCGATCTAAGCCAGCATTACGTCGGCTTCTGCCATTACCGCATGAGCGGCTGGCACTTTCCCCTCGGCATGATAGATTCGTTAAGTTATCCGACGAGCATGTCGGTGATCTATACGGATTCAATCCCTCTGTTTGCCTTGTTTTTTAAGATATTCAGCGGGATCCTTCCCGTGCATTTCCAGTATTTCGGGATCTTCGGCCTTTTAAGCTTCATGCTTATGGGAGGCTTATCATCCCTGCTTGTGTATTCCCTTATCCCGGGAATTGAAAGGTTCTATGATAAAAGAAGTGAAGGGCGGATTCCCTTTGTTAACCGTAACCTTCCTTATGTTCTGAGCCTTATAGCCTCCCCTGTTTATATCTTAAGCTTTACGGTACTGCAGAGGATGTTCTACCATACGGCCTTAGGTGCCCAGTGGATAATAATCCTTGCCCTCTTAATATGGGTAAACCGGAACGGTTACGGCAGGAAGAGAACACTTACCGCCTATTCTCTTATGGGACTTTTGTGTGTCGGCATCCATACATATTTTGTACCCATGGTTGGAAGCATACTGCTTGCCTCATCGGTGGAAAATATCATAAGAAGCAGGGCCTTCAGAGCCCGGAAGGAAGGTATATACGAAGGCGGGAATGAAAATATAAATGACAGGAAAAATCGGACCGGCAGCAGATCTGCATTAACGGAAGAAACAATAAACATTCTCGGTTTCTGTATCACGGGCCTGTTAACCCTTTTTGTGTTCGGGGCCTTCAGCGGTCCGTCGGGCGGATATGATGAAGGGCTCGGCAGCTTTACAAGTAATCTTAACACCTTTATTAATCCCATATACGGAAGCGTGATACTTAAACCCATGAAGCTCTATTATGATTTTCAGTATGAGGGCTATGGGTATCTGGGTATCGGGGTATTTATGCTCATTGCCGTGACATTGGTATATCTTATGAAAAACGTAAGGGAAGCCGGGTTTAAAAAGTATTTCCGTGAGCATGTAAGAGTCACCCTTTTTATATGTCTGCTGGCGGTTGATTGTGCCCTTGCGGTACTGCCTATGGTGACCTTCTCGGACAAGAAGCTGTTCGGGATCCCGCTTCCTTCATTTATAAGGAAGGCAGCCGGAATATTCCGCTCAAACGGCAGGTTTATATGGGTGCCTGTATATCTGATATTTACCGGTGTCCTTGTATGCACGATAAGGCTCTTGTCTGAGAATTTCGGAAGGATGGAAAAGGGTAAGGGCATAGTAATAAAGGTATTGCTTGTTCTGGTCCTCTTTCAGGTTCTTGACACCACTAAGGCTGTGGCGGATAAACAGAGGTATTTCAGGGTTGACCAGGAACATGAGAATGTGTGGGATGATTTTTCGATGTCGGATATGTCTGGCGGCGGTTATAAGGAAATCGCATTTCTTTACAATGAAAATGATATCCTGATGGATACGGCGTTTTATGCGTATCTTAACGGGATGAGGCTTAATAATTTTTACTATGCAAGAGATATAGATGATGTTGTGGATCTGAATATCGAAGAATGGAAGAGTCAGCTTAACAATGGTATGGTAAGAAATGATTGTGTTTATATCTGCAGGAAGGATGATGATTTTGCCGGGATGATCGGAAGCAGTGCCGATAAACCGGGTGAGGGAGGCAGCCTGCTTACGTGGTATGAGCTGGATGACGGACACCTGGCGGGTGTGTCGGATAAATAGCATCCTGGGAAAAGGGCAAAAAAAAGGACCTCTGTCCATTGACAAATGCCCTTTTGGTTGTTGCTACCATTCTGAACAATACTAACTAGATCATATATGGCTTAATAACAGCCAAAACGTCTTCAGCATTGTCCTCAGCATGGATGTTAAGGTCGATCGGCTTGGAAAGGTCCAGGCTGAAAATACCCATGATTGACTTAGCATCGATAACGTATCTTCCTGATACAAGATCGAAGTCATAATCGAACTTGGTGATGTCATTAACGAATGATTTAACCTTGTCGATTGAGTTAAGTGAAATCTGAACTGTCTTCATGTTGACTCCTCCTCTCATTTATTTTACTTGACATTCAGCACAACATTACTGCTACTGCACTGATATCTTATATTATGATAATTCCCCTATTGGGAAAAGTCAATCGAAAAAAGTTATGAAAAACAGGGAAAAACTTATGAAAAAAGTCGCATTTCACAACCTGGGCTGCAAGGTAAACGCATATGAGATGGAACTTATGCAACAAAATTTTAAGGAAAACGGGTATGAAATTGTACCTTTTAGTGAAAAAGCGGATATTTATGTTGTTAATACCTGCACGGTAACAAATATCGCTGACAGGAAATCCCGCCAGATGCTCCACCGGGCTAAGTCACTTAATCCGGACGCTCTTGTGGTTGCGGCGGGCTGCTACGTAGAGACCGACAGGGAAGGTGCCATGACGGACGACGCCATCGACATCCTTATTTCCAACAAAGAGAAGGCGGATATCGTTAACATCATTGAGGGCTGTGGGTGCCACGGGGGCTCGGGGTGCCGCGGGGGCTTCGGGTGCCACGGGGACGGTTCTTTTGGCACGGTTTCAATCAATTTTTCAGATAAGGAA
>JBGUQP010000429.1:0-3195 GCA_045131145.1 Lachnospiraceae bacterium
CGACTGCCCGGACCTGCCTCTTAACGTGTCAAGGTCTGCCCTTCAGAACGACGGCTTTGTCAAGAAGATCTCGGATTACATCAGCAAGAAGGTTGCCGACAAGCTTGCCGGCATGTGCAAGACCGAGAAGGAGGAGTACGAGAAGTACTGGGATGATATCGCTCCCTTCATCAAGTTCGGCTGCCTTAAGGATGACAAGTTCTGTGAGAAGATGACAGACTACATCCTCTTTAAGAACCTTGATGGCAAATACCTGACCCTGCCCGAGTGCCTGGAAGTCAAGCCTATAGACAGCGAGGAGGCTAAATCAGAAGCAACTGACGAAAACGGAGAAAAGGTCGAGGCTGAAGTTGTTGATGATAAGGCTTCCGAAGCAGAGACTTCATCCGATTCCGATGAGGGTGAAAAGGAACCTCGCAAAACAATTTATTACGTTACCGACGAGCAGCAGCAGAGTCAGTACATAAAGATGTTCAGGGACAGCGGCAAGGACGCGGTTGTCCTTACCCACAACATAGACCAGCCCTTCATATCCCAGCTTGAGAGCAAGAATCAGGACGTTAAGTTCAAGAGGATAGATGCCGATCTTACCGAGGAATTCAAGGAAGAGGTAAGCGAGGATGATAAGAAGGCCATCGAGGAAGAGACCACGACCCTTTCCGAACTCTTCAAGAAGGTCCTTGGTAAGGAAAGCCTTGAAGTTAAGGTGGAGAAGCTTAAGGATGAGTTAACATCATCGATCCTTACCGTATCCGAAGAAACCCGCCGTATGCAGGATATGATGAAGATGTATTCGATGAACGGAATGGGTATGGGACCCATGGGTGACATGGGCGAAACCCTTATTCTCAATTCGAATAATAAGCTCGTGAAGTTCATTCTCGAGAATAAGGACGGCGATAATACTCCGATGATCGTTGAACAGCTTTACGACCTTGCCAAGATCGCAAACCAGCCGCTTGAGCCGGAAGCCATGACCAAATTCGTTGCAAGGAGTAATAAGATTCTGGAAGTTCTTACCAAATAAATTGAAACAGGGGGACGGTTCCTCGGTTCATGAAGACACGGGGACGGTTCTGCTGTCTTCATACATCTTTAAGCTGCACTTAGCATGATGACCAATTTGGATGAAGACAGCAGAACCGTCCCCGTGTCTTCATTTGCACCCAGTGAAAAAGTTTGGTATAATATATTAGTTTTGTGAGTTTGTATAGTTTCGACAGGAGGCGACATGCTCAACTACGGACGGCGCGGAACCAAGAAAAGACGCAAGCAGATATCATCCGTGATTCCCAAGTTCGGGAACTTTTTCAGCACGCTGCTCTTTAAGGCGGTAGTGCTTGCCTTTTGCTGCGCTGCGGCCGCAGGTATGTGTGCCGGCGTGGGTCTGTATATGGGTATTATCGATACGGCTCCCGATGTATCGGGAATCGATGTATCGCCCGCAGGTTTTTCCACTACAGTATATGATGCCAAGGGTAATAAGATAACCAAGCTTGTGGCCGAGAATTCCAACCGTATCTATGTGACGATGGACAAGATCCCCAAGCATTTGCAGGATGCCTTTATTGCCATAGAGGATGAGCGTTTCAGAGTCCATAACGGTATAGATATCAAGGGTATCATGCGTGCCGGAGTCAAGGCGCTCACATCGGGTGATCTGTCCCAAGGTGCTTCCACCATAACCCAGCAGCTTCTTAAGAACAACGTGTTCACAAACTGGACCCATGAGTCAAGTAAGATAGAGAAGTTCAGGCGTAAGTTCCAGGAGCAGTACTGTGCCGTTCAGCTTGAAAAGATTATGGACAAGGATACTATCCTTGAGAATTACCTTAATACGATCAATTTAGGCCAGGGAACCCTGGGAGTACAGGCGGCATCCAACAGGTATTTCGGTAAGCCGGCATCGGAACTTACGATTTCGGAGTCAGCCGTTATAGCTGCAATAACCCAGAATCCTACCAAATGGAATCCGATCTCACATCCCGATAAAAACTCGGAACGACGGGCCGAGGTTCTTCGCAAGATGCGGGATCAGGGTTACATAAATCAGGTTGAATATGATGTTGCCATGGCAGATGATGTTTATTCCAGGATCAAGGTCGTGGATGAGACTGTTGAGAAGGAATCCATCTATACCTATTTTGTTGATGAACTTACGGAGCAGGTCATAACAGATCTTCAGGAGATAAAAGGGTATTCCTATACCCAGGCTTACAACGCTTTATACAGCGGAGGATTGTCGATATTTACCACTCAGGATCCCGCGATCCAGAAGATATGTGATGAGGAGTTCCTGAATGAGAGTAACTTCCCTGAGAATGTCAGGTGGTATCTTGCATATGAGCTGACCTTTGAAGACGGTAACGGGGAGAGGGTGAATTTCTCCACCCAGCAGTTTGAAGCCTACTTCAAGCAGCAGAATAAGAGCTTTAATTCGATCTTTTCTTCGGAAGAAGCCGCTCAGGAAGCGATAGATGAATTCAAGGCCGCCAAGCAGGAGCCGGGTTATAAGTTTGTGGCTGAGAATATCTCTCTGACACCCCAGCCCCAGGCTTCGGTAACCATAATGGATCAGTCAACTGGCGAAGTAAAGGCTATAGTGGGAGGACGTGGAACCAAGGCGGCATCGCTTACGCTTAACCGTGCAACGGATACCAAGCGTCAGCCGGGGTCGTGTTTCAAGGTTCTGGCTGCCTACGCGCCGGCACTTGATTCTGCCGGGTTTACCCTGGCATCAACCCAGGTCGATGAGCCTTACAACTATTCCAACGGACGTCCCGTCAAGAACTGGTATAAGGGTTATAAGGGGACCTGTACCGTAAGATACGGTATCGAACAGTCCCTTAATATAGTTGCTGTCAAGACGATTACGGATATCACACCCCAGCTGGGATATGATTATCTGCTGAATTTCGGTTTCACCACACTTGTAAGCCGAAGGACCGAGTACGATGGCTCCGTATCATCTGATATCACTCAGGCTCTGGCCCTGGGCGGCCTTACGGATGGCGTTACAAATCTTGAGCTTACCGCAGCATTTGCCACGATAGCAAATAAGGGTGTTTATAACAGGCCGTCTTTCTATACCAAGATAATCGACCATGACGGAAACGTACTTATAGACAACACACCCAAGTCACGTCAGGTTCTTAAGGATACAACGGCCTGGCTCTTAACATCAGCAATGGAAGA
>JBGUQP010000430.1:0-14727 GCA_045131145.1 Lachnospiraceae bacterium
CTATCCATTGGACGACGGATCATACAGCCTGATAGAAGACGATGGATACATCTCTTATTCTCTTCTTAGGGAACCGGAAGATATTGATTTTGACAATGTCCGCAGCCTCATAATGATAGGAAACGGTGCGCATGCCATCACGGTATCCGGATATGTTATCGACACCGGTGAAGATCAGGCGATAGACAGCGTGAAAGCCTTGTTTATAGCAGATTCCGATAATGACGCGCATTACTACAACATGCCTAAAGAGGTGCGGGGAAACGAGATCTCATCAAGAGCCTTGCGTCCAAACACTATGCAGTTGTTTAGAACATCTCCCGTGGTTGTGGATAAAGGATATGATGACGGTAATATCGATTATACTCTTAATATAGAAGGGTATATGAAAGAAACCTATACCGCCATAGCTGTCCTGACCGGACTTAAACCGGCACCTCGTATCCGTTGAAGCAAAGTTTTAACTTAAAAGCAACACTCGGCCCCTCTATTTACTTATAAAGAGAGGCCTTTTTGTAAGGATATTATAGCATATTTCACAATGAAATACTATAAATTTTGAAATTTAGGACTTAAAGCAACACAAATCCCCGTCAGGCTAAAAGCAACAAAGAAATTGTCCAAATGCATTACATGTCTTGTGCCATGTGACAAAAAGCGATATAATAAATTTCGCTAATAAAAAATTATATGATGAGCAAGAGCTATTACACAAGGAGGAATGGACATGAAAAAAAAGACAGGAAGATTTATTGGCATAATGCTGGCAATGGTGCTTGCCTTTTCGTCGATCGGGGAGGCGGTGCCTGCATTTGCGGCGGATGAACTTATCCTGAGTGATGAAAACGGGGAGGATATCCTTTTGACTGATGCTGATAGCCCGGAAGATGTAACTGCCGATGTGCCGGGTGAAGACGATACAGGCTTGGTCGACGATGCCAATACCTATTTTAACGCAGATTCAGCCCCGGATGCATCTGCTGATAACTATGCGGATATAGCTGCCGATACAGGAGAGGATGGAACTGTTGATATTGATACGGGTATAGCTGCCGATGTGGATGCAGATACAGCCGCAAATGGCGATACGCAGGATGGCAAGGAGCCCAATCCCGTTGAGGATCATTACGATGTTAACGGTATATGCTACTATAATGTCAATTCCAATAACATTGACAGCGACAAGCTCTTCTATGAGGATCTGTTCAATACACGAAGCGAGTATCTTGACGGCTTCTCCCTTGGAGAATTGTGGATGATGACGGCTATCGGAGTCATCCCTGACAGTCAGTTCGCTTATGGGGGGCAGGCGGGACAGAATGCCAAGAAGGAAGCAGTTAAATATATAAAAGACTCGAAAAACAGCGGATCCGCAGTAATAGCCGGAAAATACAATACATCGACCAAAAAGGTGGAACAACTGTTTGAAAATTCAGTTATACCAATTCTTCCGGTTCCACTATCTAATACCGGTATTATTGTGAGATATTCGAACTTTAAGGTATCTCCGCTTCTGCCGGATGCATCGGTTTCAAGCAATTATGTTTCAACTCAATCGGGAGAGAGAAATACGGCCGGAGCAAAGGCATCAGAGTTTACAAACAATACGACAAGGGATTCTACGGCGTCGGTCACCGAATCCGAGGGAGGCTCAGTCAGCCTGTCCAGTACGGTAAACCACTCGAGCAGTTATTCCTTTGAGGAGGGGTTTGAGGTCGGCGCAGAGTTTGATTTTATATGTGCCAAGGTCAGTGAGAAGGTAAGCTTCAAAGCGACCCAGGCGGTCCAGAACGGCTGGTCGAAAACAAATACAAATACCCAGAATTATAATAACTCAAGAACTGTAAGCGTTACCGTTCCGGCTCATTCTGTGCTCATGTTACGGAATTATACAACAGACGCTTCTGTTCTTACCAGGTATAATTGCCCTGTTGCGCTTACCTATGATGTAGAGATCAGTTGGGCTAATCTCTTGGAAGTATTGGGCGGCACCAAGCTTTCCTTTGGAAGTAATGCACGGACAAACCTCAAGCATCGTGCGTTTGAAGAGGGTAAGAAAGACGGATATGATGATCAGAATATCATCTGGTCACAGGCTTTATCGGTTGATGAGATAAAAAGAGCGATCGAACTTATCACCACGCATGTTCCGATGTCCGGAACCGGGGCAGCCTTCTCGGAAAACTTGAAGGCAGAAGGCTTTAAGATAGAGGGGGCTGTGCCGCTGTATAAGTTGGAGAAAATAAAGCTGAAAGCGCCGGGTTATTCCTTCATAGAGAATAAACAGGTGGACTATAATAATCTTCAGTTTTATACAGCCAATATGAAGGTTGGCGACTATATCACACCGGATAGCCTGGAACTTGATGGATATGACAGGGACGGCGTACCTTATTGCAAATTCAATAAGGGTTACGGGAGCTGGTATATCGCCGATGAAAACGGGAACGAGCTTACAGAAAATACACCCGTTGTCCTTAAAAAGGTTGCAGGGCAGGATAGATTCGAAGCTGTAAGTACCGGATCCTGCTATCTGATATACAGAATAAACGAAAAAACAGCCGGATATAATTCCTACGAGGCTCCGGATACCTATGCGACGAACGAGAGCCTTAAATCTACAGCAGCCCTTAAGCTGGTTATCAGTGACAGCAGGCCGGATGATCCCTACAAATTTGAAATTAAAGGAAGCTACTCGGGAAGAGTGGGTGCTCCTGCCGAGAATATAGAAGGTGATAACAAGCTGTCAGCGGTAGTCCGTGACAGTAGTGATAATCAAGTGGAGTATAAATGGAAATCGGTGGAGCTCAAGAGGAATGGGATAGACCTTACTGAGGATGGAATGGTCACATTCAGCAAAGCCGGTACCTATCATGTCAGGGTGTATGTTGAAAAGGATGGCAAAAGTTATGAATCCGAACCCATGGAGATCATTGCGGAAAGTATTCCCGGGATAACTGCCCCGCAGGCAGGTAAGTATACCTATGACGGCACCGAAAAGAAGCTGCTCTTAACTCCCGGCGAAATTGAGGGTGACGGCGGCAGGATAGTCTATGCTTTGGGGGATGATAAAGATAATGAACCTTCGGAAGAAGAGTTCAGTGAGCAGATCCCGACGGCTGTAGATGCAGGAGATTACAAGATCTGGTTTAAGACCGTAGACGGATACGGTAAGGAGTTGGTTAAGGCATCTAATGTTACGGCAACAATTAATAAGGCAAGGTATGAGGGAGAAACGCAGCTGCAGATCACCCATGATCAGGAGGAGACGTCAAACAGCATTGACCTGAGGGGCTTCCTTCCTGAGAACACAACCGGATTAGCATACGGTAAGCCTGAGGTGGAAGGATTAAGCTATAAGATTGAGCCCGTAATTGATGAGGATAGTCATGAGCTGAGTTATGCGCTGAATAGTTCCGATGCCGGAGAAAATGGCAGTATAACGATATCTGTCAGTCTGGCCAATTATGAAGACTACTTTATAACAATAAGTATCCGCCGGTCATTGCCGTTTGTTAAGGAACCGGTATCATCGGTGACTCTTAATGAAAAGAAATACAATTTTGGTAAGGGTGAGTCCGTAACTCTGCTCGCGACTGTTCTTCCCGTTACAGCGGGGCAGAAGCTTAAATGGACAGCGGATAATACCAATGTCACAATAATCCCTTCACCCGATACAATGAGTGCATATGTTACAGGAGAAAAGGCAGGCAGTGTAAAGGTAACCGCCTCGGCAACGGATAGCAGCAATAAGAAGGCAGTGTGCTCGATCAAGGTAGGAAATCCGGTTGATGATTTTAAAATCACGGGGAAGAATGGTGCAACGGATGTTCCGGTAGGAAAGAGCCTTGCAATGGCAGTTGCCTGGGACGGTGACAAACCGCAAAATCCGGATATTGTCTGGGAGGTTGATAATGAATTCATTGCCACGATATCCGATAAGGGCGTACTCAAAGGGAAGAATGAAGGAAAGGTCAAGGTGTTTGCCATAAGCAAAGTAAACCATGATCTTGTGAGAACAACCTATATTACGGTTTATAACCCGGTAAAGAAGGTCGGGCTAAATGTGACGAAGGGTGTTGTAAGCCGGAGCGAAAATGCGAAGGGGCTGTCCTTAAGTGCATATGCCACCGGCGTGACACCGAGTATGGTCAAGAACAGTGCTACCGGAGTCAGGCTGGGAGTGAGACCGACTGTTGAATTTACGACGGATGAGAAATACTTAAAGATAACGCCGGTTGAGGGGGATGCTACAACAGTGATGATAACCCCGGCTGATGGATTGGGGACTGTTAAGAATATTCCCGTCAGGGCTAAGGTCAGTGCGTATAAGTATGAGAAAATCCTAACCTGTAATGTGAGCATCGTGGATTCCAATCCGCTTAAGAAGATAAAAATCAATAAAAAAAAGCTGTCAATTGATGAGGGCTGTATCGATGATTCACTAAGTGTAAGCCTTGAACCCCTCAATCCTGACGGAGTTGATAAGATTGAATGGGCCAGTGATAATGAATCAATCGTCAAGGTTGATGAAAACGGCACCGTGACCGCAGTTAAGGCGGGTACGGCAATAATAACCGCCAAGGCCGGCGATAAGCAAGTTTCCTGTAATGTAACGGTTACGCCCAAAGTAACGAAGGTTACCTTTACTAACAAGGTAACATTGTCCCAAAACGGCCTGGCTGTCGGAAAGACCTTCAAGATGAAGACGGCTACCGAATTATCAGGTTCCGGAAAATCATCCTCACCACTTAGTTGGGACAGTTCCGATAACTCCATTGCCACTGTAGATGACAAGGGCAGGATCAAGGCATTAAGACCCGGCAGAGTGTGGATCTATGCCATTGCAAACTGGGATGCGGCAGAATCCGGTGATATGGTCTATGACATGGTGGGATTCAATGTATATACTCCGGTTAAGAGCTTAAAGCTTGACAAGAAGAAGCTGGAGCTTGGAACTGATGAGAAAAACCGCTACGGAAAGATTGCTGTGATCGAGATCAAGCCGGAGGATGCGAGTGACAGCAGCATCACCTGGACAACAATATCACCTATAGTAAAGCTTGCGGCAATATCCGAATATGATGGGCCGACAGAAGAGGCATTTGAAAAAGCAGGTGATACTGTCATTACAGGGGATGGTCAGGTACTGGCTGTCAAGGGATTATCTTCCGGTAAGGCTACCATTACCGGAGTAACGAATGACGGCTCCAATAAGAAGGTTACCTGCACGGTGATCGTGAAATAGCTGTTAACCCCTTCCGAGGTTGACATCAGGATATAATAAGTATAGTATAATAATTGATTTTTCGGGGCAGGGTGTGATTCCCGACCGGCGGTATTTCGTAAGATGAGTCCGCGAGCTTAGGCTGATCCGGTGTGATTCCGGGACCGACAGTAGAGTCTGGATGGAAGAAAGGTCGATAGACTGAGGAAGCATAGGATGTTTCCGGATTGCGATTTTAAGCCCCCGATCTTCGGGGGCTTTTTTTGTGCAGAGTTCATTAAGGAATCGGGATTATGTTCACGGGAATAATAGAGGAACTTGGGACAGTAAAGGATATCGGAATAACGGGAAACAGCGCTCAGATAAAACTGAGTGCCGAAAAGGTGCTCGAAAATACGAGGATAGGCGACAGTATTGCCGTTAACGGAATATGCCTTACCGTGACCGGCATCACATCGGACGGTTTCAGTGCCGATGTGATGCCCGAGACCCTGAAGAGGACTTCCCTGTCCATTGTAAGGCGCGGAGACAAGGTCAATCTTGAACGTGCCATGGCAGCGGACGGACGTTTCGGGGGGCATATAGTATCGGGCCATATAGATGGTACCGGTACCATAAGGGATTATAAAAAAGACGGGAATGCTGTGTGGGTGACCATATCGGCCCCGGATGATATCCTTAAGCTTGTCGCTGAGAAGGGGTCTATCGCCATTGACGGGATAAGCCTGACGGTTGCTTACGTTGATGATATCTGCTTCAAGGTGTCGATAATACCGCACACGGCAGGAGAGACCACACTGCTTATGAAGCGGGTCGGGGATCCTGTAAATCTTGAGACCGACATCATAGGGAAGTATGTCGCGAAACTCCTTACAGTACCTGCCGAATCATCCGTAAGAAGTGCATCCCCGGGGATTACCATGGATATGCTTAGGGATTTTTTGCATGAATAAGAGAGATCATATATAACAGAGCGTCATTGGGCGAGTCGGATGAAATACTCTGAGCATCGAGCGGAGGAAATGGTATGGAATACGAATACAACACAATCGAAGAAGCCATAGAGGAGCTTCGCGCAGGCCGGATAATCCTTGTGACGGACGATCCCGACCGGGAGAACGAGGGTGACTTTATCTGCGCGGGTGAATACGCGACACCTGAAAACATCAACTTCATGGCCACCTACGGCAAGGGGCTTATCTGTACGCCCATGAGCACAGAGGTTGCAAAGCGGCTGGGATTCCCCCAGATGGTATCCGAGAACACCGACAATCATTCCACTGCCTTTACCGTTTCTATAGATCATATAAATACTACGACAGGCATATCCGCTGTGGAGCGGTCATATACCATAAGGCAGTGCTGCGATGAGAAGGCAGGACCCGGGGACTTCAGGCATCCGGGACATGTCTTTCCCCTGACGGCAAGGTATGGGGGAGTCCTTGTCAGGAACGGACATACCGAGGCCACGGTGGATCTGTGCAAGCTGGCAGGCCTTAAGGAAGTGGGAGTGTGCTGTGAGATCATGGATGAAGACGGCACCATGATGCGGACACCGAAGCTATGGGAACTGGCTGAGGAGCATGGTATTAAATTCATAACGATCAAGGCCCTGCAGGATTACCTTCATGTGCATGCCAAGCATGTTGTAAGGGAGGCGGAAGCGGCCATGCCCACCGAATACGGGCAGTTCAGAATAGCCGGATATGTCAATGACATAACGGGTGAGCACCATGTGGCCCTTATCAAGGGTGATATAGGTGACGGTGAGGATGTCTTGTGCCGTGTCCATTCGGAATGCCTTACGGGCGATGTGTTCGGATCGAGAAGGTGCGATTGCGGTAAGCAGCTTGAACAGGCGATGAAGCAGATAGAACAGGAGGGCCGTGGGATTCTCCTGTACATGAGGCAGGAAGGAAGGGGTATAGGACTGATCAATAAGCTCAAGGCATATGAGCTTCAGGAGCAGGGCTATGATACAGTGGAGGCTAACATCAAGTTGGGCTTTGCCCCCGATCTTCGCGAGTACTGGGTGGGAGCCCAGATACTTGCCGATCTTGGTGTCAAGTCATTAAGGCTCCTTACCAATAATCCGGATAAGGTATACAGTCTTGAAGGCTTCGGCCTTAAGATAAAGGAGAGGGTTCCCATAGAAATAGAACCTCAAAAATATGATGCCTTTTATATGAAGACCAAGCAGGAGAAGATGGGACACATCTTTAATGAGATAAAGCTTTAAATGTATAATTATGTAAACTAATTATGTAAATCCACACAGAAACAGGAGGACAGAAATGAACAGGATCAATGTACTTGAAGGTAAGGTAGTGGCCAAGGAAGGGATGAAGGTTGCCATAGTTGCATCCCGTTTTAATGAGATCATCGTTAACAAGCTTCTTTCGGGAGCGGTTGACGGACTTGTAAGGCATGGTGTTGAAGAATCAAACATCACGGCCGCATGGGTGCCGGGAGCATTTGAGATTCCTGTGATCGCCGATAAGCTTGCTTCATCGGGCAAGTATGATGCAGTCATATGTGTAGGTGCCGTTATAAGAGGGGATACTACCCACTATGATTATGTATGTAACGAGGTTTCCAAGGGTGTTGCCCAGGTGGGACTCAAGACCGGAATACCCGTACTCTTTGGTGTGGTTACGACCGAGAACATCGAGCAGGCCATCGCCCGGGCCGGCAGCAAAGGCGGAAATAAGGGATATGACTGCGCCCTGTCGGCAATCGAGATGGTCAACCTTATGGCGCAGATCTGACAGAAATGAAGAACTTCACGAAGGATAGCGTTATGTGCGGTAATGATAAAAAACCTCTGGGTATTTATGTACATATCCCTTTCTGCGTAAAGAAGTGCCTTTATTGCGATTTTGTGTCTGTACCAAGGGTGTCCCGGGATGATGGGAGCTTCAATGGGCTTAGTGACTCATATGTAGGAGCACTTTTAAAAGAAATAGACAATTACAGGGAAAAATACAGGTGCAGGGACACGGAGTATGAAGTGAAGACTGTCTATATAGGCGGTGGTACTCCGAGTGTTCTTGCACCTGTTTGTATTGTTAAGATACTTGAACAGATAAAAGAGTCATTTGTAATCGATGAAGATGCCGAGATAACAATAGAAGTAAATCCCGGTACAGTGGATATTAATAAGCTTAAGGCCTACAGGGAAGCCGGAATAAACAGGCTGAGCATCGGCCTTCAGTCAGCCAATGATAATGAACTTAAGGCCCTCGGAAGGATACATGATACGGATGACTTTGTTAAGGCTTATGAAGAAGCTGTGGCAGCAGGCTTTGACAACATCAATGTTGATATTATGACGGCAATACCTTATCAAACCCTGGATTCGCTTGGGAACACTCTGGATACTGTAACGGGGCTTAAACAAAAGCCTTACCATATCTCTGCTTACAGCCTGATAATTGAAGAGGGAACACCCTTTTATGAAATATTTGAAAAGAAAACAAACCCTGAAGGACCGGTTTCTTGTCGGGAACCGTCTCCATGTCTTCACGTAAGAGACGGGGACAGGAAGAACGTTCCGGTGCTCCCTGATGAGGAAACAGAGAGGGCAATGTATCATTTTACCGTCGATTACCTTAAGAAGCATGGATATGAAAGATATGAGATATCCAATTTTGCAAAACCGGGTCATGAAAGCCGGCACAATACGGCTTATTGGAAGAGGCGGGATTACATAGGATTCGGAACGGCCGCATCTTCTCTTGTAAATGATATAAGGTATAAGAATACCGTAAATATCGAAACATATATACCGGATCCGCTCACAAGGGACAGCCTTGAAGAGGAAATACTGCTTTCACGGGAAGACGAGATGAGCGAATTCATGTTTCTGGGCCTAAGGATGAGTGAAGGCGTTAAGGAGGAAGATTTCCAGAGGGAATTCATGACAGGGATTATGGATGTTTACGGCGATGAAATTAAGCATTTGATAAAAGACGGACTGCTTGCATATGAGGAAGCAGCTGACAGGTATTACCTGACTGAGGAAGGAATCGACTACGGAAATTATGTCTTTTCAAGATTTGTGTGAGGACAGAAGAACCGTCCCCGTGTCTTCATTTGGGATGGCAAAAAAGGTTGTGATTGTGAAAAGATTTAGGTATAATTAATCTGTGTATGTTTCACAGCGGGGGTGGCTCAATGGACAGAATCAATGACAGCCTTGTTAAACAGGCCATAGACCTTAATGACATCATAGTTTTTGAATACGATCTTAAGCGTGATCTTATCACGTTTTCCGATAATATCAACAAATATATCCCGGTTTCCAACAACATTTCAGCCTTTGTCGAGAATATCGCAGTAAGGGGCAAGATCCACGATGAGGATGTTAAGAAAGCGATATCTTTCTTTTCCCTGCCTCCGGAAGACGGCAAGATCAGGATGGAGTATGTGCGCTTCCTGGATTTTTCCGGGGAGTTCTTTTGGTACCAGTTAAAGGGAAGACGGGGAGGAGAAGATGGGACCGAAGGGGATGAGAATATCCTTTACGGAACCATGACATATATTGATGATGAACAGAAACACAGCAACGAAGAGATGGAGAAGAACAGGGACAGTCTTACGCATGTTCTCAACGGTGAATCGTTAAACAGGTTTGCCGATGAGTATATCGGAACTGCACCTGCCGATTTCATTCCGAATCTCATCCTTGTGGATGTTGATGATTATGATGACTGGAAGGAAATAAACAGTAATATAAGTGCAGAAGGAGTCCTTGTTGAGCTGGCAAGGATACTTAAGAGGGCATTCCGCGGCTCCGACCTTATAGGAAGGATTGGAAAGGACCGTTTTGCCATACTTATGAAGGGCATAAGGAGTGTAAATATCCTTGAGGAACGTGCAGCTTATGTGGGGCAGACCGTCAGGGATGTCTGGAAGGAAATGGGCGGTGCCATAACTGTATCCATAGGTATCACAGTAATGAACAGGAAGGGTGCCTCAGCCGAGGCCCTTTACAATAGAGCCCTTACAGCGCTTGATGATGCCAAGAGAGCAGGTAAGGATACATACATAATGTATAACGAGAAGATGGAACGCATGGAGAAATCCACCAATCCCATCCTCTCGACCAAGGAGATGGAGCTTGTCACCAATATCTTAGACCCCATGTGTTCGTGGGCCTATGCTGTTGATGAGGATTACCACATTCTTTACAGGAACGATATGTTAAAGGACAGGCTGGATGCGGATGAACCGGGTCTGTGTTATGTGCAGAACAAGGGCTATTCGGAACCCTGCCCGGACTGTCCGATAAAGAATATGGGTAAGGGTGTGTCCTCGTATGATTCCGAAATATACTCCACATCTTTAAGAAGTGCGGTACAGTCGAGAACTACCAGGATAAGCTTAAGGAACGGCAAGAATATCTACCTCATCGCTTCTGTAAATGAGAATGTCAAGAAGCAGGAAGAGGAGATTAACGAGAGTAAGGCCAGAGTGCGTACATCCCTTATTGCTATGCAGGATGTCATATGGGATGTGGACCTTAAGAAGAATTCCTGTATAAGGATCAAGGAAGAAAATATCAAGAGCGTCATGGACAAGAGGATCAAAAACTACCAGATGCTCAGGGATTATTTCGCAGAGAATGTCGTGTGCCCGGAGGATAAGGGCACCTTCCTTGAGGTCAGTGATCCCAAGTATATAAAACAGGCCAGACATCTTGGCAATTCAATCCTTTGTTCTGAGATAAGACTTAAGAATATAGAGGATGAATACGAATGGTATAATCTCTATTCGGTATTGAGTACAGACGGTACGATGCGTGTACTCATCATTCTCCTCAATGTAAACGAGTATATAAAGCACCGGCTGGATAATATAGAGACCAAGGTCCGCTACGAGATAATGAAGCAGAAGAGCGACATCTTAAAGGAGATGGCCTTGTCAAACGAGCGGCATGAAAACGTAAATGAGATGACAGGCATCCTTGTCTACGAGTATTACGTTTCGGACGACAATTACTATGTATGTCCGATGTTCGATGAAATATTTGATATAAATGTCAGGAGTTTAAAAGGGGCATGGGATATCATAGACCAGCTTAAGCCATATGAAGACGACAGGCTTGATTTTGATACATATGTTGGTAAGATCAAAACCTCTAACCAGACCCTCAAGACAACGGTACGCCTCTATAATAAAAATGGTGTGCCCGTATGGTATACGATAATAATCCAGCCCCTGCACGGCCTTAACAACAAGCCGGTAAGGTATCTTGCAACCTTCCAGAATGTTGATGCCGAAATGAAGGTCAAGATGGAAATGGAATACCGGGCGGACTACGATTCCGTGACCGGTCTTTATAACGCCGAAGCCTTCTACCGGCAGGTGGAGAAGTACGTTCATCTTAATGAAGACAGGCAGATGGCCATAATATCCGTTGATATCGACAAGTTCAGGATAATCAACGACCGCTACGGCATAGATGCCGGCAACAAATGCTTAAGCCTGATGGGCCGGGAGCTTAAGCAGGTTCTGCCCAAGAACCTGTTTGCATGCAGATATCAGGCGGATATATTTAATCTGCTGTATGACTATGATACCGAGCAGGCTTTGCTTGACTTTATGACCCTGTTGAGTGAAAAGATGAGGAACAATCCGGAGGCACCGGCGCCTATATCTTTAGTGTACGGTATTTACAAGATAGTTGATGTGAACATGCCTGCAAGGCTTATGTGTGACAGGGCCAGGGCGGTAAAGAAGCAGCTTAAGGGGACTGCAATAAGTAATTATGCCGTGTATGATGACGTCATAAGGCTTAAGATGCGGGAGCAGGCCGAGATAGAGAATGAGATGGAACATGCCCTCTCAAGCGGTGAATTCGAGATGTTCCTGCAGCCTCAGATCAATATAAAGACAGGTAAGATATGCGGTGCGGAAGCACTGGTAAGGTGGAGACATCCGACCAAGGGGATCCTGGTTCCGGCAACCTTTTTGTCCCTCTTTGAGGACAACGGTTTTATCACAAGGCTCGATTCCTTTATGTGGGAGGAAGCATGTAAGTACATTGTCAGGTTACAGGAGAGGGGGATAATGCTCCCTGTTTCCGTGAATGTATCCAGGCGCCATATAGGGCAGACCGATATAGTTGAAGTCCTTACCGGTCTCGTTAAGAAGTACGGTTTTGAGAACAGGTATCTTGAGATCGAGATAACCGAGAATCTTTTTATGGAGGATGTTAGCGAACTCTTTGAGGAGATGGCTGAGTTAAAGTCACGCGGCTTCAGGATCCTGATGGATGATTTCGGTTCCGGATATTCATCGTTAAATACGTTGAGGAAAGCGCCGATAGATACTATGAAGATAGATCGCTTTTTCCTCGACGAGATCATGTCGACCGAGAGGGGTAAGATCATTGTGGAATCATCTGTACGTATGGCCAAGATGATAGGACTTGATGTTATCGCCGAGGGAGTTGAGACGAAAGAGCAGCTTGATTTTCTCAATAGTATTGACTGTGATATCGCTCAAGGTTATTATTATTCCAGACCGATACCGGTTGGGGAGTTTGAGGAATTTATTAAAGAGTATCTTTAGGGATAAACGGGGATATAATCAAGGGATCAATAAGGGGAATAAGGGATGAAGTTTGTCAAGAGGGAAGATCTTAAGGAAGGTATGAGGTTAGGTAAGCCCATATACAACAAGAAGGGTGTGTTGCTGTATGAGCGTGACAGTAAGCTTACCAGGGCCAGTATAGAATCGGCTAGGAATTTCGGCCTTATGGGTGTTTACGTTCTCGAACCTACCGAACCTTTGCCGCCCATGTCTGATGAAGATGTTGAGTTCGAGAAGTTCCAGATAGTATCGGAGTTCGCTCTGATGGATGAACTTAACGCACTGAAGAAAACCGGCAGGATATCGAAAATAAGACAGCTTGCCGATAAGTACGTGTCTCAATTCGCAAGGGTCAACCACCCCATCAATTTTGTACAGAATTTAAGAGGAGCAGAGGATTACGTTGTCAAGCATTCAAGCAACGTGGCGATACTTTGCGCCCTTATCGGGAGCAGGCTTGGGATGAGGTTTGATGAATTGGGCGATACCATACTTGCGGCTCTTGTTCATGACATAGGCAAGCTTGATATACCGATAGAGCTTGTTACCAAGGAAGAACTGGGACCCGAGGATGAAGTATACATGAAGAAGTGTGAGCTCCACGGCGCCGAAATAATTGAGGAATGTTTCTCGTCAACTCCCGCGATAAAGAGGATAATGATGCAGGCTTTCAGGCATTTTGATGCCTTTGAGACAGGTCAGGAGAAGGACAGTGCCAAGATGGTGCTTGGGGCCAAGATATTAATGGTTGCCAATACCTTCGATAATCTTACGGCAATGGATTTTCGTCATGAACCTTTAAGCAGGATAGGGGCTCTTAAGTTTATCATGAGCAATCCTGACTGGTATGAGCCTGATATCGTAAAAGGACTTGTTGATTCCGTGAGTTTTCTGGCTGAGGGGACAAGTGTGGAACTCTCCAACGGGGAAACCGCGCTTGTGTTAAGTACAAACCCCAGAAACCTCCTTAAGCCCATGGTCCTTGTCTTTTCGAGCAATACGATCATAGATCTTGCCAGGTCTTCGATATATGAAGGCCTTGAGGTTGTTGATATATTAAAGTCGTTTGATTCAAGGCATGTTATGGATAAGGATGCTCTGAAGAAATGACTTTGACATTTCATTTATGTTGTATTATTATATTTTCTGCACATTGGTTTTTCTTTTTTAATTCCCATTTAAGGTAACTGAATACGGAGGAATTATGTTTAGCAGTGTACTATCTTTTGGCATACACGGGATAGACGGTTTCCTGGTGAAGGTTGAGGCCGATGTCTCGGATGGCATGCCTATGCTTGAACTGGTAGGATATCTGTCTTCGGAAGTGCGCGAATCCAAGGAAAGGTTGAGGGCTGCATTAAGGAATGCGGGTTACAGCCTGCCTATCAAGCGGATAACACTTAATTTATCGCCCGGAAATATACGGAAGCAGGGAACAGGCTATGATCTTCCGATGGCAATAGCCCTTCTGGCTGCCATGGGGGAAGTGAACGGTGACATGCTTAAGGATACCCTTGTGCTTGGAGAACTGGGACTTGACGGCAAACTGAGCGGCATAAACGGTGTTCTCCCGATGGTTATTAAGGCTGCGGATATGGGGATAAAGAGGTGCATTGTCCCTTATGAAAATGCGGGTGAGGCGGCTATGGCTGATAATATTTCGGTCATGGGGGCAAATGATCTTATAGAGGCTGTTGGTTATTTGAATGGCAAGATCAAACCCGAACCCGTCATCCTTAATGATCCTGAGACCGGTATAAAGGCAGATGAAAGAAATGATATGAAGTATATAAAGGGCCAGAAAACAGCCAGGAGAGGCCTTGAAATAGCAGCATGCGGAATGCATAACATGCTCATGGTCGGTGCCCCGGGAGCGGGTAAGTCAATGCTTGCAAAGTGTA
>JBGUQP010000431.1:0-5432 GCA_045131145.1 Lachnospiraceae bacterium
GTATACGGATGAGATATCATCTATGCTTCCGGCCACGGAGTTTATTATCCGGATTATGTTTTCGTAATGTTCCTCATTGACAAAAGCCGTCGATCCGTCCCTCAAAAAACTGTTTCCGTAAACCGTATACTCGGTCTTACTCGGATAATTCTCTATATCGTTGATAGTATTGGCGTAAACCGATATCTGATCATCATCACTTCCGAAAAGAACAAAAGCACCCTTCAGATTTATATCACCCGTGGTTATTATACTGTCACCGTATACCGCCGCCTGGGTTGTCAGGAAATTGATACCCCCGTACGGATCTTTCTCACCAAACGTGACTTCAGCTTCGCGCCCTTCCTCGAAATCATGCGTTCCGGCATACATGCTCCCCACAAAAGATGATGTTTCTCCCGTAATATATGTTCCCTTCATACTTATAAGAGAGTAATCAAAGAAGTTCGCACTCTCATCGCTGAAGGATACATCCGGCGGATCGATATTAATGGAATAGCTTTTCTCGCCCATCACCGAATCATCCGTTATGTAGCTGATTACAACATTATCGATGGAACATTTCCGTATCAGGCAGGCTGACTCATCATAATCAAGAAAAAAGCCGGGACCGGGGTCCGATGATATACTGTAGCTTACCTCACCGTCATTTGGCAGCTGCCGCATAAGAATACCCGTAAGTGAATTATCTCCCGCCCCGTACAAGGCCTTAAGGGCAGCTATGTATTCCCTGTAATAGGCAGACTTTCTGCCTGTATTAAGTTCCTCAACCGATGCACCTTCCTCCCTTTTCAGGTCATTAAGCATATTCGTATACACATCCTGAGCCAGCCTGTCACTGGAGGCCTGTATTTCACGTTCAAGTGCGCCGGCCGTCTCATCAAGGGCTTTGTCTACCTGCACTCCGGTTTGTGAACTCATAAGTCTTTTCGTTATGTCAACCATTCCCATATAAACAAATACCACCGCAATAGCGGTGATACTCAAAAGGAATAACGCCAACAAGGCCTGTTTGTGGTAGAAATGTCTCATAACGTTTTCACCAATTCATAAAACTTAAGCATGGGTGACAGCATTGACAACAGAAGGAACAAAACGACAACCGCCATGACCGCTATCGATATCGGTTCCCTGCGGGCCGTTCTCTTATACGCTTCACGCCTGGCTTCGTTTTCATAATAGTCAGCAACATTTGAAAGCATCCTGGGTGTGTCTCCCATCTCTTCACCCACAGATATCATCTGAAGAACCATTATCGGAAAGAAATTGAAAACACACAGGGCATTCGAGAGGGTCGATCCTGCCGCCGATGCATTGGCGGCATCCAGAAGCCTTGCTGTCAAAAAGGGATATTCCGTGAAAGAATGGGCCGTAACAAACAGTGCGTCCTTCGTTGCGACGCCTACCGTAAGAAGCACGTTCATATACCTTGCAAACTTGGCATAAACATTCATCCTTTTATATGACCCTGAAGGCAATGATCTTTCGCCAAGCTTAGGGCCGAGTATATCAGCCTTGCTTGCCTTTCTGAAGATAATAATAGCCAGAAGGATCAGAATGATCATCAGTGAAATAAGCCACCATATTCCCTTGAAGGAATCAGCTGCAGCAAGAAGAGCCCTGGATAGAGTTGGCAATTCACTTCCAACGCCCTCAAACATCCTGGCAAAACTCGGATATACAACCAGCATCATCACAAACATGACTGCAAGAGAACATATCGTGGTAAGGACAGGATAAAATACACTTGACCTTTCCATTTCCCTGCACTCATCCTCTCTTGCATAGATATCTCCGAACTTCTTAAAAGCAAGAGATACCATATCGTTCTTCTCGGCTGCGGATATAGCTATGGTCAGGGCAAAGGGGAAGCAGGCGCAGTTACTCATGGCACTCGACAGGTCTTCACCGTTCTTAATACCTTCATATATCTTCTGAAGCGCTTCCCTGAGGTCTTCATTTGTCGTCTGGGAGGCCAGGATACGTACGGTATCTATAGCAGAAACACCGGATTCGGATATCGCATGAAACTGAAGACACATATCCCTGAGTTCCTTAAAAGGTATTGTCCCGCGTGATTCTTCCCGGGTTATATCTATTTTCTCGAATTCAGTCTTCTCAACAAGCGTATATGCATCCGTTATCTTCGGGCCCTTACGCTTGTCCTCCGGACCTTTTGGAGGTGCATAAACTTCCGTACCTCCCCCGGCCTCATCAGCGCCAACCCTGGCTGATGCAAATTCGCTCCAGTCACCTTTAGGTTCCTGTTTATATAATTCCCTGCCTGAAAGAGCATTCTTTTTACTCTTTCTGCGCTTCTTCTTTTTCCCTTTCTTCTCTTCTCTTACCGCAGGCGGTCCGGCCACCTCGGCTTCAATAAACTGAAGCTCCGAATCATCACTGTTCCGGCTCTTGTCCGCATTAAGAACAGCCGCCGGATCGCCTATATCAAGGTCATCAGAGGACGCGGAAGCAGGCAGGGGCACTTCGTAACCCTGCTGGAATTCCTCCGGTGACAGCTTGTGTCCTGCCGGCAACTCTTCAAAATCAAACTCTTCGTACATTTAGTAGTCCGCTCCGTTTACCGCGTTATCGGATACCACAGTGATCTCCCCCCGGGTCAGGACAGCCTCCCTGAGAGCCGGTACAAAGGAAGCATAATCAACCATGCTTATATCAAGATCCACTTCCTCATCGACACCTTTTATAAAGCCGCGTTCCGTATACTGCCAGATAGTGAAGTCATACATAAAGTCATTTTCTTCAAGATACTGGGGGGCCCAGAAATCGTAATCCTGAAGCTTCTCATAATCAAGATCCCGCCTTATCCAGTTCTCGGACGCATATATCATCGGATAATAGCCCGCTTCCCTTATCTTCTCGCAGAAAGCGATACACATATCGCTGCGGAGGTCTTCCTCTATCTCTGTAAGATTGGTCCTTGCTCCCTTATCGGAAACATACTCGGTATCAAAGGCAACAGGATAGGAAATATCATAATCCCTTATAAGATCGATGGTAAACTCTGCCTCACGTACGGCTTCTTCAACGCTTACCGCCTGTGTGAAAAAATAAACTCCAAGGGGAATCCCGTATTCGTTGCAGGCCCTTGCATACTCATCAAACTTCTCATCCTTTACAAGTCCGCCCTCCGAATAACCCCTATAGCCGCACCGTAACATCACAAATTCGACTCCGGATTCCTTAAGAGCCGCAAAATCAACATGTTCCTGATGATAGGAAAGATCAACACCAAGACGGGACAGCTTATTACCTTCATCATCATGATAAGCCATATATCCGTCGTCTATATAAAAATTTTCAAGCTTGTAGGAATTTACGGGGATCTGGCCTAGGATTCTCTCCCTTGCCGGTATATATACGTTGGTAACATTGGCTGCTTCTTTATCGGATACGATCACCATCGGCCTGCTCACGTTCTCCGCTTCGGGAGCAGCGGCTTGCCTGTCACCTGTCTTACCGGCATCAGCTTCAGCCGCGGATTTTCTGCCCGCCGAAACCGAGCCTATAAGGATTCCTGTCAGCACTCCGAGCACAAACAGTATAATACCCAGAGTAAGCAAGACCATGTAAAGTTTAGTCCGGTTTTTCATCCTGCTCAAAGCTTCCCCTATCCCCTCTTAAAGATAATATTCCAATCATTTATTCTACATGAAAGAAGACCTTTTTTCAACACAAGAAAAGAGATGCCATAAGCATCTCTTCTCTTAATCTTTGTTAATACGACTGCTACTTCCCCTAATACAAACCCATGTGATTATCAATCCACGTATATATATTTCAGAAAAGGCACAAGTTGTAAAACTAGATTATAACTTTGTTACGTTGGTTGCCTGAGGTCCCTTTTCACCCTGAACTACATCGAACTCAACTGCTGCTCCCTCGTCAAGAGACTTGAAGCCTTCCATGTTAAGTCCTGAATAGTGAACGAATACGTCCTGTCCCTGCTCATCAGAGATGAATCCGTATCCCTTCTGGTTATTGAACCACTTTACTGTACCCTTCATTTCAGTACCTCCAAAAAATAAAAAATTATGATTGATGAATAACATCTATAAAATAATATCACATGTATGTCATTTTGTAAACAAACAATCACACTCCTGACTGATTTGGCGGCATCTGGGTCATTGACTTTGCGCTCACCTGCTGCTGGCGATGCTGCATCTCCATAGCTTCAAGCTGTCTGCTCATTTCATATATATCGGCGTGCGCCCTCTGGAAGGCCGATACAACCGTAGGATCAAACTGCAGGCCCGCTGCCTGTGTGATAATGTTATAAGCCTGCTCATGAGTTTTGCTCTGCTTATAAGACCTCGTAGACACCAGAGCATCATAGGTGTCGGCGACGGACAGGATCCTTGCAAGAATGGGAATGTTGACTCCCATAAGGTGATCTGGATATCCTCCTCCGTCATACCTCTCATGATGAAAACGGGCCATCTGATAGGTGAAATTCAGGAACTTGGTATTGGGTATAAGATACGAATACTTCTGTATAGCATTGGCCGCTAGCACGGTATGGCGCTTCATGAGTTCGAATTCTTCATCCGTATATTTACCGGTTTTCTGAAGTATATAATCGGGTATACCGATCTTGCCCATGTCATGCAGCTGCGATGACAGGATTATCAGCTCAAAATCAGCCGGATCTATGCCGTAATTAATGCCGGACATGAGCATCTCGCGAAGTATAAGTCCCATATATCTGGAAACCGCAAGGGCGCTCATTCCTGCATATGTATCCTTAACCGTGATAAGGTCAGTGATAACTCCGATGATGAAATATTCAAGCTTTAAGGTATTCTGTCCGGCTGCTGCCATGGACTGCTGGAGCTGGCTCGAGAATGAGCCCATCTGTTTCTTTCCCTCAAGAAGCTCGACCTGCATCTCAACACGTTTCTTAAGGATCTGCATGCTGACAGGCTTCTTGACAAAATCACACGCCCCCAGCCTGTAAGCTTCAACCTCCGTGGATGCATCCTTATCACCCGATACCATGATGACCCTGACATTCTTGGTCTTCTCACCTGTCATAAGACGGGTCAGAACTTCAAACCCCGAAACCCCCTGAAGAACAACATCAATTATAACGATGTCGGGCATTATGGTCGCCTTATTAAGCCTGGCAAGCGCCTGCTTGGAATTATTCATTGCCGTGATGTTATAGTCCTTCTCAAGCGCCTTCTGCATCATGACAAGTTCTACTTCGCTGTTGTCCAGGATCATTATCGAATACATTCCAAGACCTCCGTCATCTTAAGAGTACCGCCAAAAAGGTTTAATGCACTTCCGACAGTAAAGTCAACACAGCCGCGTCCGACACGTTTGATCACTTCTATATCCTCAAGGGTCGATATCCCTCCCGCATATGTTACCGTATAAGGAACCCGAGCCAGAATATCCAAAAC
>JBGUQP010000432.1:0-3678 GCA_045131145.1 Lachnospiraceae bacterium
CTGCTCTTTTGCAGCTATTTTTTCTATGCATGTCAGGACAGGTCAATGACGGTCCTTCTCATGGTGTCTACAGTTATCACCTGGTCGGCCGGAAGGCTTGTTTACAATGCCGAGACGGTAAGTTCCAAGAATTTCTATGTGGCACTCGGCTTTATCCTCAACCTGTCGATCCTTGTTTACTTTAAATATTCGGGCTTCATTACAGGCATCCTTTTTCCGGGGCAGGAGATAAGCGTCTTTATGCCCGCAGGAATATCCTTTTATACCTTCCAGTCACTGTCCTATATAATGGACTGTTACAGGAAGGAAGTAAGGCCCGAACATAATATATTGAAATATGCCCTTTTTGTATCCTTTTTCCCCTGTATCCTGTCCGGCCCGATTGAACGGAGCAAGAATATGCTGCCTCAGATAAGCCGGCCGCACAAATGGGACAGTATCCGAATCAAGGAGGGCCTCTTTTTAATGCTGTGGGGTTATTTCCTCAAGCTTGTCATCGTATCAAGGCTCGAGATCCTGACGACAACTGTTTACGGAAACAGTGAATATACCGGCATTCCCATGCTCATAGCCCTTGTAGCTTACAGTATCCGGATCTATTGTGACTTTGCCGGCTACTCCTTTATTGCTATCGGGGCAGCCAGGATCCTTGATTTCAAAGTCATGCGGAACTTCCGCCAGCCATACCTTGCCGTTTCCGTTGCGGACTTCTGGAGGAGATGGCATATATCTTTGTCGACCTGGTTTCGTGATTATCTCTATATTCCGCTCGGGGGCAGCAGGAAGGGGACCCTGCGCCGTTACCTGAACGTTATCATCGTGTTTGCCATAAGCGGCATCTGGCATGGGGCGACAATTAACTTTCTTATCTGGGGCCTCCTTTTTGCCCTCTATCAGGTGCTCGGGCATGCGGTTACACCGCTAAAGGACCGGCTTAAGCTCCCCAAGTGGTTTTGCATCATCTATACATATATACTTGTGTGCCTTACCTGGGTATTTTTCCGGGCAGAATCATTCACAACAGCACTTGACGAGCTTAACCGTACCTTCACGGGCATAAGGCTCTCACAGCTTTTTGACGGTACCATATCCGGACTGGGGCTTGGAACAATGAATCTTGTATTTGTGATTTTTGCGATCTTTGTGCTTATTGCCGTTGATCTGTTATGCGAGAAGAAGGGCTGCGAGGTTTATCAATTGATGGACAGGACCGTGGTTTACATAAGGTGGGGGGTTTATTACCTGATCTTTATAATGATCCTTTTATCGGTAAACCTTTCGACGCAGGAATTTTTATACCAGGCATTCTGACCCTTAAGGGTATGGGACCCTGAAGATACTTATATTACAGGAGTTGGAAATTGAAGCTTTTGAAGTTTTCCCTTAAGTGCATATTGGCGTTACTACCCTTTATTCTGCTTGTCGGGTACACAGCCTTAAATCCCATGGGCTACATGGACGAGGAGTTCCCTTCGTGGAAGTATGTCAAGGATGTTCAGAAGGGGAGGATCTCACCTGTTGATAAGGATAGGGCAACCCTTATCCTGGGGGATTCGAGGGCAATGGCTGATATCGTTACCAATGACCTCGGGGATGATTATGTAAACCTTGGAATGGGTGGGGCCACATCCATCGAGATGTACTATACCCTCAGGGACTATATCAGGAATAACGGGGCACCCGGGCGGGTATTTATAATGTTTGCTCCCTTCCATTATTCCTATATGGACAATTATAAAACAAGGACCGTCTATTTCCACCACTTAAGCCTGTACGATACACTTATCGTCTATAGTAAGGGCCTTGGTCATGAGGGCTATGACGACAGTAAGGAGGATGCGCTCAGTGAAACGGATCTTTCTTATATCATAAGCTCCTATCTAAGGCTTCCCAACGTATATCTTCCGGCTCTTATCAATTCCAGGGGCTTTAACAGGATGGAGGTTAACAGGGAGATATACGATGAACAGGTGCGTGAGAGGGGTCACGCCCTTTACGGGACAATGGATGGTTGCGACTATCCCAATTACGAAGCCTCCTACACTACGATGGAAAGGGGCAGGGAGCATCGTATGATAACACGCTATTTTGCGCTTCTCCTTAAGCTGTGTGAGGATAATGACATAGAGACCTATGTATTGCAGGCGCCCATGAATGAAGCTTCATATACGCTCCTTGACGCAGGTTATGTTTCGGAGTATACAAGCTATATGGAGCAGTTCAAGAATGACAATCCGGGAATGACCTTTGAACTGTCCATTCCTTGTTATGACAACGCCTATTTCGGTGACTCTTCCCACCTGAATGAGAAGGGGGCTGCCGTCTACACAAGGGAGCTTATGGACAGATATATCAATGAACGGTAACAGTCTGTTAACTAATCGGGGATCCTTATCGTGACCCTTGTACCGCCACCCTCTCCGGGCATTATCGTAAGCTTACCCTTACACATCATTTCAAGCCTCTGTCTTATGTTGGTAAGAGCAATGTGGGGGCCGGAATCATCAGGTGTCATAAATCCCACACCGTCATCATCCACGGTGATAACGGCGGCTCCATCTGAATGATAAGTCCTTATAAGTATATGAAGGGGTCCGGAATAAGGGTTCAGGCAATGCTTTACGGCATTCTCGGCGATGGGTTGCAGTGTCAGCGGCGGCAGGCGGAATTGCGTGAACTGTGTATCATACTCAACAACAAGCATCTCCTCATGCTGAGCCTGTTCCACTGCCAGATAGGCGAGGGTGTGTTCAAGCTCGACGGAAAAGGGAATGGTATTCTCACTGGCTATGGCATTGAAGTTCTTGCGCAGGTACTCCGTGAAATCCAGCGTAACCTGTCTGGCCTTCTGCGGGTTCTGATTGCACAGGCTGTAAATGCTCATGAGGGTGTTGTAGATAAAGTGCGGACGCATCTTAAGCACCATAACCTTGGCGCGTTGATCGGCGATCTCCTGCTGCTGGCGCATGTATTGTTCGATCTGATCCGATATGATTATAAGATACATGGAAAATCCGCTTAAGGCAATTCCGAAGCCAAAGAGCGTGAAGGCGTTGACGAAAAAATGAATGAATATGGCAATGTTCATGGGTATAAGCCCCACAAGGAAAGCATAGTAACACTTAACGGACAGCCGGTTCCGCCTCCTGATCACTCCGATGAGGGGAAGAACAAGGATCGCAGAAATGGAGGCTGTTATCAGGGGATACAGAGGTCCGCGGGAGAACTCGTTACCGGATGATATATAATAAAACTTCTCAGTAAACGGGGAGATACTGAGAATTATGAAAAATGCGGCCCACAGAAGGATCTCGAAGCAAAACAGCCTGCTGTGCTTAAAGCTTTCCTGACAGCAGTGAAGAAGATATATCGTCAGTAACGGCATTATGGATGAAGCCAGCAATGTTTCAAAATAGTAAATTACCATCAGCACTGGTTCTGTGTCAGGCCCTACTTCGAAATACTCCTCGGTCAGGGCTAGCAGCCCGTATAGTACAAGAACTGCAAAGAAAATGACAAAGAACCGTCGACTGAACCGGTCAATGCCCGGTACAATTGCAGCAGTAAAAAGCCCGTTGAGCAACGTCATCAAGGCTGCGCCTACCAGTAAAAAATCGAATCCGACAGACAGGGTACTCATCAGCCTTCACCTCGTGGTGTCACAGAGAATGGATAACG
>JBGUQP010000433.1:0-4064 GCA_045131145.1 Lachnospiraceae bacterium
GCGGACTTCATGGAGTAGGTGCTTCCGTAGTTAATGCTCTTTCTAATTGGCTTGAAGTATACATATATAATGAAGGACATGTATATAAACAGCGGTATGAAAGAGGTAAAGTATGTTATCCGCTTAAGGTCATAGAGGACTGCGAGCCTGAGAAGACCGGTACCAAGGTAGTGTTTATGCCTGATGATACCATATTCGAAGAGACCGTTTTTGATTTTGATACATTAAAGCAGCGTCTTCGTGAAATGGCCTTTCTTACGAAGAATCTAAGGATCATATTAAGAGACGAACGTCCTGAAGAAGCCATAGAGAAGCTGTTTCACTATGAGGGTGGTATAAAGGAATTTGTAACATATCTAAATAAAAGTAAGACAGCTCTGTATGAGGATGTTCTTTATTTCGAAGGTAAGAGGGATAATGTTTATGTAGAAGTGGCAATGCAGCATAACGATTCCTATAATGAGAGTGTTTTCAGTTTTGTAAACAATATTACAACTCCGGAAGGAGGTACACATCTTACAGGTTATAGAAATGCAATAACCAAAACATTTAATGATTATGCAAGAAATGCCAAGCTTCTTAAGGAATCGGAACCCAATCTTTCAGGTGATGATATCAGGGAAGGACTTACGGCTATAGTATCAATAAAAATAGAAGAACCGCAGTTCGAAGGCCAGACCAAGCAAAAACTTGGTAATTCGGAGGCTAGAGGTGCAGTTGATTCCATAGTAAGTGAGCAGCTAACTTATTATCTTGAACAGAATCCTACGGTTGCCAAAATAATATGCGAAAAGTCAATACTGGCCCAGCGTGCAAGGGAAGCCGCAAGAAAAGCAAGAGACCTTACAAGAAGAAAGACAGCTCTTGAAGGTATGGCACTTCCCGGTAAACTTGCCGATTGTTCCGATAAGGATCCTAAAAACTGTGAGATATTTATAGTAGAGGGTGACTCTGCCGGAGGTTCCGCTAAAACTGCAAGAAGTCGTGCAACTCAGGCTATCCTTCCTTTAAGAGGTAAAATTCTTAATGTAGAAAAGGCCCGTCTTGACAGGATATACGGTAATGCCGAAATAAAGGCCATGATAACGGCTTTCGGAACAGGCATTCATGATGATTTTGATATAAGCAAATTAAGATATGACAAGATAATAATAATGACAGATGCAGACGTTGACGGTGCCCATATAGCAACCCTTATGCTTACCTTTATTTACAGATTTATGCCGGATCTTATCAAAGAAGGTCATGTATATCTTGCACAACCGCCTCTTTACAAGCTTGAAAAAAATAAAAAGGTATGGTACTGCTACAGCGATGATGAACTTAACAAGCTTATCATGGAAGTAGGACGTGACAGTAATAATAAGATACAGCGATATAAAGGACTCGGTGAGATGGATGCAGAGCAGTTATGGGAAACAACAATGGATCCAAAAAGCAGGACACTGCTCCGTGTAAACATGGATGAAGAATCGGTATCCGAGCTTGATCTTACTTTTACAACCCTTATGGGTGACAAGGTTGAACCAAGGCGTGAGTTTATTGAAGAAAATGCCAAGTTCGTTAAAAATCTTGATATATGATTTTGAATTTTACATTTTATTAAAGAGAATAATATTAATATTATCCGATCATATTGATATTTATCAAGGAGAACAGAGATAAAAAATGGATGACAAGATATTTGATAAGATCCATGAGGTAGATCTTAAGAAAACAATGGAGAGCTCTTATATAGATTACGCAATGAGTGTTATCGCAGCAAGAGCACTACCGGATGTAAGAGACGGAATGAAACCGGTTCAGAGGCGTATCTTATACGCAATGTCAGAACTTGGTAATTACCCTGATAAACCTCACAGAAAGTGTGCACGTATCGTAGGTGATACAATGGGTAAATATCATCCTCATGGAGATTCCTCAATTTACGGAGCTTTAGTAAATATGGCTCAGGATTGGTCAATGAGATGTATACTTGTTGACGGTCATGGTAATTTCGGATCTGTTGATGGTGATGGCGCCGCAGCCATGCGATATACGGAAGCAAGACTTTCCAAGATATCAATGGAAATGCTTGCAGATATCAATAAGGATACGGTTGATTTTATTCCTAACTTTGATGAGACAGAAAAGGAACCGACCGTACTTCCCAGTCGTTTTCCCAACCTTCTGGTTAACGGAACAACAGGTATTGCGGTAGGCATGGCTACAAACATACCTCCTCATAATCTCGGTGAGATAATCGCAGCTGTCGTAAAAATGATAGATAACCGTATTGAAGAGGACAGGGATACAGATATTGACGAGCTTCTTCCTATAGTAAAAGGTCCTGATTTTCCGACAGGTGGTGTTATCCTTGGAACAAGGGGCATAGAAGAAGCTTACAGAACAGGCCGGGGTAAGATAAGGGTACGTGGTGTTACGGATATAGAAACCATGCCAAACGGAAAATCACGTATCATAATATCTGAGCTTCCTTATCTTGTTAATAAGGCCAAGTTGATAGAGAAGATAGCCGAGCTTGTTAAGGAAAAGAAAATTGACGGTATAACCGATCTACGTGATGAATCAGACCGTGAAGGCATGCGGGTTGTGGTTGAATTAAGGCGTGATGTTAATGCAAATATAATTCTTAACCAGCTTTACAAGCATACCCAGCTCCAGGATACCTTCGGTGTTATCATGCTTGCACTTGTAAACAATGAACCCAAGGTTATGAGTATAATCCAGATCCTTGGTGAATATCTTAAGCATCAGAAAGAGGTTGTTACAAGAAGGACTAAATTTGATCTTAACAAAGCTGAAGAGCGGGCACATATTTTGGAAGGTCTCCTTATTGCTCTTGATAATATCGATGAGGTTATAAAGATTATCAGGGGATCAAAGACTGTAGCAGAAGCCAAACAGCAGCTTATTGAAAGATTCGGTCTTACCGATGTACAGGCTCAGGCTATTGTTGATATGAGGCTTCGCGCCCTGACAGGCTTGGAAAGAGAAAAGCTTGAAGAGGAATATGCAGAGCTTCAGAGAAAGATTGCCGAATATAAAGCAATACTTGCTGATGAAAAGCTCCTTCTCGGTGTAATAAGAAAAGAAATACTTGTTATATCCGACAAATATAATGATGAAAGACGGACCAAGATCGGTTTTGATGAGTTCGACATTACGATGGAGGACTTAGTACCGAAGGAAAATACGGTCATAGCCATGACCTCTCTTGGATATATAAAGAGGATGACTGTCGATAATTTCAAGTCACAACATCGCGGTGGTAAGGGTATCAAAGGGATGGCTACAATAGAAGATGATTATATAGAAGATCTTCTGATGACCATGAGTCATGACTATATAATGTTCTTTACCGATAAGGGACGTGTATACAGGCTAAAGGCTTATGAGATCCCGGAAGCTGGAAGAACTTCAAGGGGTGTTGCAATAATAAATCTCTTACAGCTTATGCCGGGTGAAAAGATAAGTGCCATCATACCCATAAAAGAATATGATGAGAACAGAAATCTGTTTATGGTCACCAAAAAGGGAATTGTCAAGAAGACCAACATAATGGAATACGTAAATATACGTAAGAATGGTCTTATTGCCATAAATCTTAAGGATGATGACGAGCTTATCGAGGTAAAATCAACGGATAAGGATACGCATATATTCCTGGTAACAAGAAACGGTATATGTATAAGGTTTAAGGAAACCGATGTAAGATGTACAGGACGGTCTTCAATGGGCGTAAGAGGTATGAACCTAAGTGATGATGATGAAATAGTCGGAATGCAGCTTGATCATCAGGGTGGTGCCCTCCTTATAGCATCCGAAAAGGGATACGGAAAACGTACCAATATTGATGAATTTACCGTTCAGCATCGTGGTGGCAAAGGAATCAAATGTTACAAGATAATGGATAAGACCGGTTATGTTGTCGGGGTAAAGGCTGTTAATGATAATCATGAAATAATGATGATCACTACCGAAGGTACCATTATACAGATTCCTATGGAGGATGTTTCAATCCTTGGACGTAATACTTCGGGAGTAAAGCTAATAAATCTTGA
>JBGUQP010000434.1:0-2960 GCA_045131145.1 Lachnospiraceae bacterium
TTGTGAAGGTGATTTCCCTGATCTTGCCAAGGCGCTTAAGGATATCGATCAGAATGAGAAGGATGCCTATAGCGCAACGATAGATGAATATAAGGAAGATGCCGCTGAATTTGCCGGACAGCAGAGAGAAGACGGTGAGGATTATACGTATTACAGTTACAATGAGACCGAGTTAAAGACTGCGGATGACAAGGTCGTAAGTCTTCTGAGGACTGAGTACGGATATCTGGGCGGAGCCCATCCCGATTACTACTATGCCGCATTCAACATCGATGTTAAGACAGGTAAGGACATAATCCTAGCCGATATAGTAACGGATAAGGAAGGACTTGATGCCATCCTTATCGATAAACTTAATGAGAAATATCCGGACGGCGATTTCTTTGATCTTGGAGAATCACTTAAGAGCTACTATATAGATGATGCATCGGATGAGGAAAATGCAGCGGCTTATACTTTCACGATGGGCCCGGATGGGATCAGCTTCTACTTCGGACCTTATGATCTTAACTCATATGCCGACGGTGCACAGCAGATCGATCTTACATACGGGGATCTTGAGGGAATCTTAAAGGATGACTATATATATGCAGGTGCTGAGGAAGATAAAAAGGATGATATAAGTGCCGATTCAAGGTTTGAAGAAGGCAGCGGTGAATATATCGATCTGTATCTTGAGAAGGCGTCCGAGCTTGATAAGGCAGGAAAGGCCGATCAGTTCGCGCTTATAGATATTGACGGTGACGGTATCAAGGAACTTGCTGCATCCAGCTCGGAAGGAGCTTGGGACAAGGATCAGGTATTCCTGTTTACAGTTAAGGATGAAGAGATAGTCATGCTTACAAGCGATATCGCAACGGGTATGGAGGGTCATTATATCGGCTGCTTCGAAGGACAGAACGTTATCGACTGCTCGGGAGCGGCTGCCGGTGAGAGGCATAATTATTACGAGATCAAGGACGGAGAACTCAATCTTCTCCTGTCACTTGCTTATTTCGATGATCCCGAGAAGGACTATGAAACCGTTTACTTCGTGGATGAAAAGGAAACCGACGAGGATGAATACAATAAAAAGGGTAAGAAGTTCTTTGAGAAACTGGAAGATATGACAGTCTTTGAAACCAAAGAAATGAAAGAGTATACGGTAAAGTGGGCAGACGGATATACCGAACTTACCGAATCGGATACCGTTCCCTACATGTCACTTGAAGAATTACAGGAAGCGTTTGAAGAGTAAAAATATGGATAAAGATAATAAAACTATGATCGATAATAAAAGCAGTCAGGATTCATGCCCCTATTGCGGAGCGCCCGTAACTTCCGAAATCTGTCCCTACTGCGGCTCCAAGACATGGCTTGATACCGCAAATGCAGATATGGAATACCCGGAGATAGAGTGCAAGGAAGCCCATCTTAATTTCTGGAATCTTGGTTTTCCTGCGATATTTGCCTTTGCATTCGGTATTTTCGGCTTCTTTCTTCCCTTGTTGACAGGCCCTGCGGGAGTGGTATTGCTTGTATGTGTTCCTTTTGCAATTATCGGATTGGTCGCAGCCATAATTGTATTAAAGAATCTGTATTACTATGTTACTGTGCGTTCGAAAGGCAGAAAGATCACGGGTAAGGTATATGGATACGTGGATGATAACGTAATGCTTAACGGTACACCTGCACAGGTATGCAAGATCCTTGTACATACTCCGGAGGGACCCAGATTCATCATGTACCAGATGAAGAGGGTTGATCATCCTTATAAGGTTAACTCAAGGATAGACCTTAAAGTATTCAAGGACAGGTTTACCATAGTAAACTCAGACACCACCCCCTTTCACCTTGCCCAGCCTTAAGGGTTTGTGGTATAATAGCCGTGTTTGCGTGAAGGCGTGTATATAGCTGAGTAAACGAAATGAATAAGATCGTTCACTATATATACACAATCAAATATAATTAAGAAAAGGAGATGTTACAATGAATCTTTCACCCCTTCAGAAGGCAAGATACGAGTATACTCCCAAGCTCCCGGGAATGCTCAGGAACGGTATCGCGGAGATATGTGTTAAGGACGGAGCAGCTACCCAGTCAGTAGCAGATCAGGACAAGATCAAGGCACTCTTCCCCAATACATACGGTAAGAATGAGATAACATTCGTTAAGGGCACCAATACTTCGGCAGCCAAGAAGCAGGTTGTGGGCGTTATCCTTTCGGGTGGTCAGGCTCCCGGCGGACACAACGTTGTATGCGGTCTCTATGACGCACTTAAGGCAACCGATTCAAGCAATGTGCTTTTAGGATTCAAGGGAGGTCCCGACGGACTTCTTAAGAACGATTACGTTGAGTTTGATGACAAGTTCATCGATGAATACAGGAATACAGGCGGTTTTGATATCATCGGTTCAGGCCGTACCAAGTTAGAGACAAAAGAACAGTTTCAGATCGTTGCCGAGAATGCGAAGAAGAACGGCCTTACCGCTATCGTTATCATTGGTGGTGACGATTCCAATACAAATGCCGCTACTCTTGCTGAGTACATGGCAGCCAACAACACCGGCGTACAGGTTATCGGATGTCCCAAGACGATAGACGGTGACCTCAAGAACGAGGATATCGAGGCATCATTCGGTTTCGATACCGCTACCAAGACTTATTCGGAGCTTATCGGTAACATCGAGAGGGATGCGAACTCAGCAAAGAAGTACTGGCATTTTATCAAGGTTATGGGCCGCAGCGCTTCTCATGTTGCTCTTGAGTGTGCACTTGAGACCCAGCCCAACATCTGCCTTATCGGTGAGGAAGTGGCAGCCAAGAAGATGTCACTTGCACAGATCACAAGCTACATCGCTGACGCGGTAGAGAAGAGGGGTAACAACGGCGAGAACTTCGGTGTTGCGATCATTCCCGAGGGTATCGTTGAGTTCGTTCCCGAGTTCTCAGCTCTTATCGCCGAGATAAACGAGCTCCT
>JBGUQP010000435.1:0-4266 GCA_045131145.1 Lachnospiraceae bacterium
ATAAAAGTTAAGAGTGACCTTCCGGCACAGAGAATACTGGAAGAAGAAAACATATTTGTAATGGATGAGAACAGGGCCATGCATCAGGATATAAGGCCCCTGAAGGTCCTTATCTTAAATCTTATGCCAAATAAAGAGATTACCGAAACACAGCTGCTTAGGAAGCTCTCCAATTCACCGCTCCAGGTTGATATTGAATTCCTGCAGACTGCGTCATATACACCGACGCATGTGGATACGCATCATCTGGATTCTTTTTATATGACTTTTGATGATGTTAAGGATCAGAAGTTTGACGGTATGATAATCACAGGTGCACCTTTGGCATATGTAATGTATGAGGATGTTGCTTACTGGGATGAACTGTGTACCATTATGGACTGGGCGGAGAAGCATGTTCATTGCACTTATTATCTGTGCTGGGGTGCTTTTGCCGGGATGTATCATCACTATGGGATAATGCATGAATATTATGAGGATAAGTTATCGGGGATATATCCGCATAGAAAGCTTAAGCCCAATGCTCCTTTGTTCCGTGGATTTGATGATGTGTTCTATGCGCCGCATTCACGCGAGATATATGTAAAGCGTGAGGATATAGAGAAGATACCCGAACTTGAGCTTATGGCTTATTCGGACGAGGCCGGAGTCACCATAGTCAAGACAGAGGATTCCCGTAAGTTTTTCGTGTTCTGTCATGCGGAATATGATTCAAATACCCTTAAGGATGAGTATTACAGGGACCTTAACAAGGGACTTGATCCCAAGCTTCCGAAGAACTATTTTCCGGATGATGACCCCCAAAAAGAGCCTATTGTCAACTGGCGTTCCGCTGGACAGCTGTTGTATACGAACTGGCTTAATTATTACGTATATCAGAGTACACCGTATGATCTTAATTCGGTTGGTGAAGAATAAGGTATATCAGGAACCGATCAATTGATGGATCCACTTACCGCGGATAAACCTTATTGTAAAGATTACTCCCCGTATTCCCCAGTCGAAGAACATGCCGATCCATACACCCATGGCTCCTATATGAGCCACCCTTATAAGGAAGACGGCAAGTGTTACCCTGCACAGCCACATGGTCAGTGTTGCGGTGATCATTGAGAACCTGACATCGCCCGCGGCCCTCAGGGCATATGCTGTTATAAAGGAAGGCGCCCAGAAAAGCGGTTTTATTATCGTGATCCACCCGAGCATGTATATGCACAGTGAAGCACTCTCGGGCACCATTCCTGAAAGAACCGTTACAGGACGTGCTATCGCATATGTGAAGAGGCAGCTTGCCAGGATAACGATATATCCCCATAGGATCATCTTTTTGGTGTAATAAACAGCCTCATCCTTTCTGCCGGCCCCTAGACTTTGTCCCACAATTGTCATAAGGCCTATTCCAACGCCGACCCCGGCAATCCCGTTCATATTCTCAAATATATTGGTCATGGCCTGAGCGGCTATAGCTATAGTACCAAGTGTCGATACCGATGACTGAATTGCCAGTTTTCCAAACTGAAACATTGAATTCTCTATGCCGTTTGGAATACCCATTGCCAGGATCGTACGGATCTTGCCGGAATCGGGCCTTATCTTAAGATAGTCTCTTACATATATCAGCTGATCCTTATTCCTTAGCTTTAGAATCAAAATCACTGCAGAGAATACCCTTGAGAGGAGGGTTGCTATGGCAGCACCGGTAACACCGAGCCCTAGGCCCCATATAAGAAGGCCGTTTCCTGCCACATTAAGAAGATTGGAAACAACAGCCACGTTCATGGGAAGCTTCGTGTTTGCCTGTGCCCTGAAGATGGCACTGCAGGCTGCTGCTATGGCAACGGCAGGATAGGACAGGATAGTCAGGAGGAAATATATCCCGGCAGCTTTCATTACATCCTCATCAACCCTTCCGAATATAAGAGACAGAAGGTTTCGTCTGAATATGAGTCCCAATATCATCATGGTTACGGAAATGAAGGTTGATACCAGCAGGACCTGACATGCTGATTCACCCGCTCTTTTATAATCCTTCTGTCCTATGCAGGTTGAGCATATGATGACACCTCCTGTTGCCATTGCATTGAAGGCCTGTACCACAAGAATATTGATCGAATCAACCAGCGAAACTCCCGACAGGGCAGCTGCACCGACATTGCTGACCATCATGGAGTCCGCCATTCCCATCAGGGAATTTAAAAACTGTTCTGCAATTATTGGGATCAACAGCATAAAAAGTTTTTTATTGCTGAAGATATGCTTATTATCCAAATCAGGGTCCTTTCATTATACCGATCGGGTAAGTGTGTATTACCATGCCAATGATTTAATTCGTACATTTCAGGATTATATACCATATGTCAAGACATTTAAAGGTGCCCTTATATGAGTTCATCTTTATTTTAGACCGGGTTAGTGGTACAATTATTCACATAAATGTGAAGTAAAAGCATTTATAAATGACGCAGATACCAAGGAGGCTTAAATGGGAGAGGCATTATTTAACAATAACAGTATTATTGAGTGGTTGCAGTATTTTTCACAGAACACTGATGTGGATCTTGAGCATGTTAAGATACTCGATATCACAAAGAAGAACAAGAACCTTATACCGGCATGCGAGGTTCATAAGTGTGTATTGGTATTTACGGAAGCCGGCTTTAAGGATATCTTCTACAGGATGTATAATGCCGGGCTTGGTGAATGTACGGTCATATACAATGAGGGAAGTGAGCCCACTGGTCCCATAAAGAAGAACAAGGTATCCGAGATGATAGACCGCGGGATCAATGCGTCGGCAGGCATGCTGGTGCTTAATCCCGATGCCAGGTCTGCATATAAGTTCGGTATAGATAACTCGACACTTGCCAAGGGTACGGTCAAGTACGTAGGCGAGGAGATACGGTCCGTGATCCTGTCCAAGATGAGGATCGAGGAGGGAAAGAATTTATGTGTCATATCCGGAGAATCAATCGTTGTCGAGTCAGCGATCCTTAACGGAGAAGGATCGATAATCGCGGTTGAATATAACGGGAATGACCGCAAGGCTCTTGAAGAGAATATGGAGCTCTTCGGAATAAACAACGTTACGATAATAGACCATGTGGATGATGAGACCATGAAGGGACTTCCCATCCCCGATGTTACAATGCTTGTTGCGTCTGCCAGCATGGAGAAGGAAATAGAGACCATGCTTAAGCTCAATCATAATATGGAATTCGTTATCTATACGCTTGATTTTGTCCTTGCCGCATCCCTTATCGACTATTGCAAGAAGTTCTGCGAGAGCGAACCCGATGTTATCCAGATCGCGGTTTCAAGGGTTAATTTCAGGCACAATTACGAGCAGCAGCCTGCACCATGGATAATCACATGTAAGGCAGGAGCATAATGAAAAATGCTAAATATCTCATAATACTGCATATAATACTGGCTCTTTTTTCCGTGAGCGGTATCTTTTCAAAGCTTGCGGCAGGAGAAGAGATGCTAAGCGGAAAATGGATCATCTATTATGGCGCTGTTCTTGCTTTTCTCTTTGTCTATGCCATTGCCTGGCAGCAGATAATAAAGAAGATGCCCATAGTTACGGCCTACGCCAACAAGGCGGTAATGGTCATATGGGGAATAGTATGGGGATTTTTGTTCTTTGGCGAAAAGATAACTGTTCAAAAGATAATCGGTGCCATTATAATAATTGCCGGTGTTTACCTTGTGGTAACCGGTGATGAATACAAGGAAGATAAGGAGGATGTCAAATGATAAGTCCTCTGCATGTGTTTATATATGTTTTCTCGGTATTCATTTCATCAGTATCACAGATAATACTTAAGAAAAGCGCTGATAAAAAATATGACAGTAAGATAAAGGAATATCTGAATCCTTTGGTAATAATCGCTTACGGTATTTTTTTTCTTGCTACCCTGGTAACCATATACGCATACAAGGGAATCCCCCTGTCTCTGGGACCGATATTGGAAACAACCGGATATCTGTGGGTTTCGCTTCTTGGGTTTTTTGTCTTAAAAGAGAAGATAAGCCGGCGGAAGATACTGGGGCTTGCGGTAGTTGTCATTGGTATTTTTGTTTCCTGTTTGTAAACGTCAATGTAGTAAGGGCATCTCGTAATGCCGGGAGGGATCATGGACTGTATAGAGATTAAAAACCTGGAAGTTTTTGCAAACCACGGAGTATTTAAGGAAGAAAACAAACTGGGACAGAAGTTTGTGGTATGCTGCGATCTTTTTGTTGATACAAGACCTGCGGGATTAA
>JBGUQP010000436.1:0-12067 GCA_045131145.1 Lachnospiraceae bacterium
ATAAAGAAGGGACTGATGCTCGTGCTGCCCGTGAATATCGATGAGAACGCCCGCAAGATCCTTAAGGGTCGAGGCCTGGGCCGACTCATCGTTTATCCTTATGACACTTCTCCCGTTCATAAGCTTACGCTTTATTACGACAGTATCATCCTCACATGGGATCATGAGCTCGTTAAGCTTATCCCTTACTTCATCAGAGTCAACAGTAAAGGTCAGCTCGCACAGGGCATAGTCAGCCTCATCCCTTATGACATCGGACTTCATCCTCTTACCAAGGGCGAAATTGACGGCATCTATTATTAGCGATTTGCCGGCACCCGTCTCACCGGTAAGTATGTTAAGGCCCTCCCTGAGATCAAGTTCCACGTCATCAATAAGGGCCACGTTCTTCACATGCAGGTTAAGTAACATCTATTATAACAACCTCTCTATCTGATCCATTACCTTGTAGGTATCCTCTATAGTCCTCACAGCGCACATCACGGTGTCATCTCCCGCTATCGATCCCACGATCTGGGGAAAATCAAGCGCATCAACGGCTGCGGCAACAGCCATGGCCATGCCCGATATCGTCTTGATCACCAGGATGTTCATCGCCATATCCATTGACTTAAAGCCGGTGCGCAGGACATTAACGTATTTCTCGTCTATCTCATCCGACTTATCCCCGTGGGGGGCATAGCGCGCCCGTCCGTCCCCGACCGGTACCTTGATAAGGTTTAACTGCTTTATATCCCTTGATACGGTTGCCTGGGTCACCGGGAAGCCTTCGGCGTTAAGCCTGTCGGCCAACTCCTCCTGGGTCTGTATCACATTCTCCGATATGATCTTTAATATCCTGGTCCTTCTGTCGCTGCTCATGTCTCTTCCTTCTGTCTGTCCCTTCTGTCATTTATCATACGGCGGCGGGACCCTTATGACGGTTCCCGGATTTTTATGATCCGCTTTAGGCTATCCTCAGCCTCCAAGCTTCCTCGAAAGCACATCGAGAAAGCCTTCCCGGCTCATCTTTATCACCTTGGTCACTCCGTCTGCCTTCCTAATATCTACGCTGTCGCCGGCGGACAGCCTGATGGTAGATATCCCGTCACAGGATACGCAGGCTTCATACTCCCTCATGTATTTGCTCTTGCACACCTCGATGCTTATAAGGTCATCACTCGATAACACTATCGCCCTTGTATTGAGCGTGTGCGGACATATGGGAGTTATAAGGATAAGCTTGGCGTTGGGTTCTACTATGGGCCCTCCCGCCGATAGGTTGTATCCGGTCGAACCGGTAGGTGTCGAAATGATGATACCGTCGGCATCATAGGTACTTAAGCACCGTCCGTTCACATAGATGATATATCTTACCACCCTGGGATCCCCGTAGCGGGTGATGATTATATCGTTAAGGGCATCCCGCCTGTCACCTCCGGAATAGGTGCTAAGCATCATGCGCTCCTCTATCTCGTAATCATCCCTGATAAGCCTGTCAAGGGTGGGGATTATCTGGTCTGTCTCTATCTCGGTAAGGTATCCTAAGGTCCCTAAGTTTATGCCAAGCAGGGGGACATCCTTGGCCGCAAGTGCTCCGGCCACCTGTATAAGGGTTCCGTCCCCGCCCAGGACCAGCACGCACTGGGCTCCTTCATCCACGGACCTCTTAAGTTCTTCCTTGCGTATATTGCCATGGCTTACGCACTCACGCCTCACGGTACATCCCTGGGCCTTAAGATAGTCATGTATCATCTGCGATACTTCGCCCCCGGGATCCTTCTCATTATTTGATACCACAAGAAAATCATTCATAGCTGTTCCTCTTAAAGACCATGCGCTTCATATGACGGTTCTTAACTTTAATGATCTGCTTTAAACTGCCCCGGGCTTATCGAGGCTCTCATGCGCTGCATCCACTATACTCTTCACGGTTTCATCCGTCAGGGCATCACCTGTATGCCCGGCTCCTTCAACAGGCTTTGTAAGGTAGATGGGGTACTCAATGTTCCCCTCTGGCCCTCTTATTGGTGAAAAGGTTAAACCCCTTATCTCAAAGCCTGCCGCCAGTGCGTAGCCCATCACAGAACGGATCACTTCCTCATGGACTGCCCTTTCCCTGACAACGCCCTTCTTGCCGACCTTGTCCCTGCCGGCTTCAAACTGGGGCTTTATAAGGCACACCATCCCCGCCCCCTCCTTAAGAAGGGCATATGCCGGGGGAAGTATCTTATCAAGCGAAATGAAGGATACATCGCACGAGGCAAAATCAGGTGCATCATCTATATCAGAGGGCTGCATGTAACGGAAGTTGGTCTTCTCCATGCATACGACCCTCTCATCGCTCCTTAGCTTCCAGTCAAGCTGCCCGTAGCCTACATCTATCGAATAAACCTTAGCCGCACCGTTTTGCAGCATGCAGTCCGTAAAACCTCCTGTCGATGCGCCTATATCCATGCATATACAGCCATTAAGGTCTATCGGGAATTCCTTAAGGGCCTTCTCAAGCTTAAGTCCGCCCCTGCTTACATACTTAAGGGGGCTTCCCTTTACGGTAAGGTCGATGCCCTCTTCCTCAAACATGCTTCCGGCCTTGTCCTCACGCTGGCCCTTAACAAACACGCTGCCTGCCATGATCATGGCCTTGGCCTTCTCCCTTGAGGAGGCATAGCCCCGGTTTATAAGTATTACATCAAGTCTCTGTTTCATAACACCTGCTTATACATCCGCATCCTTGCGGTTCTTATTTCCCCAGCTTATATATCTTGTGATGACCTTCTTAACTATGGAATCCGTATCGATGCCGACTTCCTGCTTAAGGATATCGACATTCCCGTGTTCCACGTAGTCATCGGGAAGCGCTACTATCAGGACATCGCAGTCAAGCTTATTGTCAAACACATAGTCCCTGACCTTCTCACCGTATCCGCCGCTTGCAACATTCTCCTCGAGAGTGACTATGAGCGAGTGGCCCTTGCACATCTCCTCCAGAACTTCCGTGTCTACGGGCTTGGCAAAGCGTGCGTTCACAAGGCTTACCGGATACCCCTTCTCCTTAAGCACGGCCCTTACCTCTTCGGCAGTCCTTACCATGCTCCCAAGGGCAAAGAGGGCTATGTCATTCTCCTCATATATGACCTCGGACCTGCCGAATTCAATAGGTGCCCTGAAGTCCTTAAGACCGTCGTAAGCCTCACCCCTCGGGTAACGGATAGCAATGGGGCTTCCGAAATTTATCGCAAACTTCATCATATCCGAGAGCTCCCACTTGTTCTTGGGTGCCATTATGGTCATGTTGGGAACCGAAGATAAATAGGAAATATCGAAGATCCCCTGATGGGTCTCGCCGTCCGCTCCCACAAGGCCTGCCCTGTCTATAGCAAATACCACGGGCAGGTTCTGGATGCAGACATCATGCAGGACCTGATCGTAAGCCCTCTGGAGGAAGGATGAGTAAACAGCCACTATGGGCTTAAGGCCTCCCGCAGCAAGACCGGCCGCGAAGGTCACGGCATGCTCCTCCGCAATACCCACATCATAGAAGCGGTCCGGATACATATTTGAAAATCGCTTGAGTCCGGTCCCGTCGGGCATGGCAGCCGTTATCGCCACCACATCCTCATTCCTGGCACCGAGCTTGGTCATTACTGTTGAGAAAACGTCCGTATAATTGGACTTCTTCCTGTTCCTTGAAGGAAGCCCGGTTTCTATATCGAAGGGCTCGGCCCCATGAAAACGTGCAGGATGTCTCTCCGCAGGCAGGTAGCCCTTACCCTTCTTGGTTATGACATGGACAAGGACACATTTGGGAAGCTTGCGGGCCTCCTTTATCATCCTTACCATTGCCTTGATATCATGGCCGTCAACCGGTCCCAGATAGGTAATGCCCATATCCTCGAAGAACATGCCGGGAACTACCAGCTGCTTAACGCCTGACTTGTACCTCTTAAGCGTATCGACGAGCTGCTCGCCCCTTGGCATCTTGTTAAGCGTGTTCTCAAGGCCTATCTTGAAGTCCTTATATGCTTCGGCAGTCCTTATCTTTCGAAGGTACTTGCTCATGCCGCCCACGTTCTCGGCTATGGACATGTTATTGTCATTAAGGATTATCACGTAGTTGGTATCAAGCCTGGCTGCGTTGTTAAGGGCCTCGTAAGCCATACCGCCCGTAAGGGCGCCGTCTCCGATAACGGCATAAACGCCGTGGTCTTCACCCTTTAAATCCCTTGCCTTCACAAGGCCGAGACCTGCTGATACCGAAGTCGAGGAATGCCCGGTGTCAAAGGAATCACACAGGCTTTCCTTCCTCTTTGGGAAGCCCGACATGCCGCCGTACTTCCTCAGGGTCTCGAAGCCTTCCCGCCTTCCCGTAAGGAGCTTGTGGGTGTAGGACTGGTGGCCCACATCCCATATGATCTTGTCCTTCGGAAGGCTGGCAACAAGGTGAAGGGCCATGGTAAGCTCAACAGCCCCCAGGTTGGAACCCAGGTGCCCCCCTGTTACCGATATCTTATTTATCAGGAATTCCCTTATCTCCTGAGCCAGTTCGTCATATTTGTCCGGAGATACATTCTTTATATCATTAGGCTTTTTTATATTTTCAAGAATCACGGCTCTTCCTACTTTTCACGTTTTATAAGGAACCTTATAAGCTCCTCTAAGAATTCATTCTTCTTATCTAGTGCCTGCAAAAGCACGATCGCCTTGTTGGAGTAAGCTTCAACATCCTTCGCTGCCGTCTCAAGTCCCTTAAGGGTAACGTAGGTGGTCTTATTGTTCTTAGCATCCGACCCTACGGGCTTACCTAAAACCTTGGGATTACCGGTCACGTCAAGGATATCATCCTGGATCTGGAAGGCTATGCCTACCGCTTCACCTACCTGCTCCATAACGGCTACATCATCATCTCCTGCTCCGCCAAGGATCGCACCTATCATAAGGGATGCCTGTATAAGAGCTCCCGTCTTAAGCTTAAATATAAAGAGGATCGAATCCTCGGTAAGCTTAATGTCCTTATCCTCGGCTTCCACGTCATAGACCTGTCCGCCTATCATTCCATAGATTCCGGCCTTTTTCGTAAGCACTGTAAGGGCCCTTACCGCACGCTCAAGCAATACGGGATCATCCTTGCACAGGCTAAGTGACCCTGCTGCCGTTTCATATGCCATGTTGAGCAGGGCATCACCCGTAAGGATGGCCATATCCTCACCGTAAACTATGTGGGTCGTCTTCTTGCCCCTTCTGTATTCATCATTGTCAAGTGCCGGAAGGTCATCATGTACCAGTGAATAGGTGTGGATCATCTCAAGTGCCGACATGAAGGCCGACAGGGACGGATGGTCTTCCCCGAACATGAGCGCTGCTTCCCTCATCATCACAGGCCTCAGCCTCTTGCCGCCCGAGAGAAGGCTGTAATTCATGGCCGAGAATACCGTCTTCTGGTAGCCTTCCTCCTCCATCACCCCGTTCTTTATGACCATTTCCTCAGCATATCTTACCCGGTCTCTTAATTCTTCATTGAAATTCATTAAGTTCACCCTCCTCGTTCATGATCATTATCTGTCCTTCGACGCCCTTTATCTTCTCGTCGCAGTATTTAAGCAAGTCGATGCCCTCCTTATAAAGCTCAAATGACTTCTCAAGGGGCACATCGCCCGACAGGCTCTCAAGCGTCTTATCAACCCTCTCGAAGGCTTCTTCAAGAGTCAGTTTTTCGAGTTCTTCTTTAGTCATGTTTCACCTCGTTGGTTTTTCTTATTACACCTCATCCGTCACCTTCGGTGACACCTTCCCCTCAAGGGGAAGGCAAGCAGGGTCATCAAACACTTCGGCACCGGTTCTTACCCGCTTTGGGTATATTATTTATATCAGTACGTGGTCTTGCCGGCTTGGGGTATATCATTTATATCAGTACGTGGTCTTGCCGGCTTGGGGTATAATAATTTATATCAGTACGTGGTCTTGCCGGCTTTAGATATATCGGTTATATTGGCGCTTGCACGTCCGTCCTTAAGGTACAGGGTAACTACGTCGCCCTTCTTGACTTCCTTAATGCTTGTTACCGGGCTGCCGTCTGGCCCCTCCACAAAGGCGTATCCGCTCGACAGCCTCTTAAGGGGCGACAGGGCTTCAAGCCTTTCTGCCTTAATGTCCAATAAATGTCTCTTATTATCAAGCACCCTGCGCATGACCTGTCTGATCTTGTCCTGATCATTAGCCAGCCGCATCTTCTGCTCGTTGAGCTTATGGCCGGGGCTTAAGCTCTTAAGGCGGAGAGACCTCATGGTGTACCGGTCCCTCTTGGCCCTTACGCATGACTTTAACGAATCAAGAAGATCAAGCTTAAGGCCCTCTATCATATCAGTCACCGCACTGTATTCAAATACCGCAAGCTCCGCTGCCGCAGAAGGTGTCGGGGCTCTTAGGTCTGCCACAAAATCAGCTATCGTTGTGTCGGTCTCATGACCTACCGCCGATATTATGGGGACGCTGCAGTCAAATATCGCCCTGGCTGTTACCTCCTCGTTGAAGGCCCACAGATCTTCTATGGAACCTCCGCCGCGGCCTACTATCATAACGTCAACCCCTATGGCTTCAAGGGCTCTTATTCCTTCAGCCACGCTCTCTGCCGCGCCCTCGCCCTGCACCTTGGCAGGATAGAGGATTATCTTTACGTAGGGATTACGCCTTGTTGTGATGTTGATTATATCCTGAATGGCAGCTCCCGTCGGTGCGGTGACCACACCTACCGTCCTTGCGTAAAGGGGAATGGGCTTCTTATACTCGGCCGCAAACATCCCCATCTCGTCAAGCTCCTTCTTAAGCTGCTCGAACCGCTCATATAATGCGCCTTCACCATCGGGGACTATCTCCTTGGCGTAGAGCTGGTACTTGCCGTCGCGCTCATAAACCTCGATGCTTCCGAGCGCTATTATCTGCATGCCCTCCTTAAGGGTAAACTTAAGGCCCTTGCTGCGGTATCCCGCAAACATCACGCACGCAAGCGTTCCCGTCTTATCCTTCATGGTGAAATAAATGTGACCTGAGGAGTGGTACTTAACGTTACTCAGCTCCCCCTTAACGTAAACCGAACGCAGCATGAAATCCTGCGCAAACATGTTCTTAATATATGAATTGACCTGTCCTACCGAATAAACATTCTTCATATCGATTTGGCAACCGATGCCAGTATACCGTTGACAAAAGAGGATGACTCATCCTGCCCGTACTTCTTGGCCAGTTCAACCGCTTCGTCTATCGCAACCCCCACGGGGATATCGTCGTCAAATAATACTTCATATACCGCAAGCCTTAAAATGGCAAGATCCACCTTGCCTATCCTGCTCACGTCCCAACCCTTGGAATTCTTATTTATTATATCATCAAGTTCCGAAATTCTTGATACTATACTGTCGTACTTGTTCTTGATGTATCCTTCCTCATCTTCGCTGAAGAGGCAGATCTTCATTGCCTGTCCGTCCTCGGCCTCCTCATCCCTGTACACGTCTTCAAAATACCTTGACAGCTGGGCCGGCATCTCGGATACATCATTAAACTCAAGCCTGAACACCAGCTTGAAGATGTGTTCCCTTATCTCACTCCTGGTCATTACAACTGCTCCCACATATATTTATAAAGTCACTTATGAGCCATCCCGGATTAGGCTTCGCCTAATGGCTCCTCCTTCATATCTATCCCGACGATCCTTATGCCCACGTTCACGACCGTAAGGCCCGTCATGTTCTCGACCGAGGTCTTGACACGCTCCTGAACCTGCTTGCTGGTAATGGGGATATTGTAGCCGTACTTCATGATAAGAGCCAGATCAAGGGTCACCATGTTTCCGTCGATCACGACCTTAACTCCCTTGCTCCTGGGATTAAGCAGAAGCCTGCTCATAAGCTCCTTGGTAACATTACCCACAGTGCCCGCAACGCCCTCAATCTCGGTGGCTGCAATGGCAGCGATATTAGCCACAACATCATCAGCTATCCTTACGTCCCCGTAAGAGTCAACATTAATGCTTTTTATCTTCTCAGCTTCCTTAGACATAACCGGCCTCCCATACCTACATAATTATAAATAGTATACCAAATCAGACTCAAAAAGAAAAGTGGCTTAGATGTAGAAGATAAGCTCATTAAGGTTATCAAGGCATACGTAATTCACGTTGCCCTTATCATGCAGAAATTCGAAGACCTTGCCGTCGGAAGTTAAGAAAACCTTCATGTCACCGTAAACATACGGGTTCGAACACTTAACGGTAACCGACACATCCCCGTTATAATAAGCCTCGTCAAAGACTGCGCGCAGCTGGTCCTCATTGATCTCGGTAAAATAATTGCCCTTTCTGACAAAGTAGTTATCATATCTAGCCACACAGTCGGGAAGCGGGAATACTGTTTCCAGAGTATGGGTGTGGTTTATATCCTCGGTCGTTACACACAGGTATTCATAGCTTACCTCAGGCATGACCGGCAGCTCAGCCATCTCCTCTTCAGCCTTGACATCATAGGACATGTCGCCCCAGGTCACGTCGACGTAGTAGTAATCCCCGTTTGACTTTACAAGGTTCCACGCGTGATTCTCACCGCTGTTGGTGATTCCCCTTACAAGAGTGCAGAAAAGATCCGACCTTATCATTAAGTACTGCATCGCCGTCGCATATCCCTGGCAGACGCTGCGGCCGTTCTCGAAGACGCTTAAATAGTTCTGCCCGTTCTCGGCATCCAGGTCGTATTCGGTACTCTTGATTATATATTCGTAAAGATACTTGATCTTCTCGTAATCATCATCCGTGACGGGCATGCCTGCAAGGCAGGTGCCGACGTAGGCTTCCGCCCTCTGCTGATGCAATAGAGAATCATCCCTTGACATGGTGTAGAGGCCCGAAATGGCCATCTTCTCAACTCGGCCGCCGCGTTCGTAGCGGATAAGGTTGTAGCCCTTAACGTAGAAGAGCTCCGGATTGTCGGCAAGCACGCAGGTGAAGGCCTTATCGATCATGTCGGCATCAAGGGAAGGCAGGGTCACCTTCTCGCCAAAGTCAAACATGGTGGTATATATGACCCGGTATATCCGCCGCTCCTCCTGGGACAGGGTTCCGTAGGCATAATAACGGTCAGCCGACAGCTGCTGCTCAAGAGCCACGTCGTCGTAATCGACCGTGTCCTCCACTTCCTCCGGGACTTCGTCCTCAATTTCGATGACTTGCTCGCTTACCTCCGGTTCGATATCAATGACCGGCGGCACGTATGGCTCCGTATCCTTATAGGTAAATTCCTCAAGCTTATTGCCGTTAAGCCAGTTGCCGAGGTCATCCACCTTGTCGTCAAGCCAGTAGCCCGTATCATATAAAAATCCCGGCACGTCACAGCCTGTCAGGGACAGGCTTAAGACAAGGAATATGATTGTCAAAAATTGTTTCCTGTATTTCATCAGTTCCTTCCGAACTCAGTCAGCTTCAAACCTTCGTTTCTCTCAAGGACCATGCCCACGCTCCAGCTGTTTACAAAAAGGAGAAGGGGATTGCCCTTAAGGTCCTGAATCCTCTTCATATCCGAGGTACCCGTAAGCTTCATGACATCGACCTCATCCTTGTTCTCGATCCACCTGATGTGCTCATAGGGCAGGTTCTCAAGCTTTATATCAACGTTATATTCATTCTCGAGGCGGTATTTCAACACTTCGAACTGGAGGACACCGACTACTCCCACTATGATCTCCTCCATACCGGCTCCGATCTCCTGGAATATCTGAATGGCACCCTCCTGGGCTATCTGGTTTATGCCCTTGACGAACTGCTTACGCTTCATGGTATCCATCTGCCTTACCCTTGCAAAATGCTCGGGTGCGAATGTGGGGATACCCTCGTACTTAAATGTCTCGTTAGGCATGCATATGGTATCGCCGATCGAAAATACGCCCGGATCGAACACGCCTATTATATCGCCGGCATAGGCCTCGCTTACTATATGCCTCTCATCGGCCATCATCTGCTGGGGCTGTGACAGCCTCATCACGCGGCCTCCCTGGACATGCTTAACCTCCATGCCCGCATCGAACTTACCGGAGCAGATGCGCATAAAGGCTATACGGTCGCGATGGGCCTTGTTCATGTTGGCCTGGATCTTGAACACGAAGGCGGAAAATTCACGCTCCGTGGGATTGATCAGGCCCGTATCAGCCTTCCTGGCAAGAGGTGTCGTCGTCATCTCAAGGAAATACTTAAGGAACATCTCGACACCGAAGTTAGTGAGGGCCGATCCGAAGAATACGGGTGAGAGCTTACCCGACTGGACTTCATCAAGATCGAATTCCGCAGCCGCACCGTCAATAAGCTCTATCTCCTCGAGCAGGGTATCACAGGCCTCATCGCCGATAAATTCACGCAGCTTATCCTCATCCTCTAGGGGCAGGACATCCGTATGGCCTTCCTTGGTTCCCTTCTGGGTATCGGAGAAGGTCATGACCGCCTTCTTATTCCTGTCATAAACTCCCTTAAAGCGCTTACCTGAGCCGATCGGCCAATTGACCGGACAAGTCGACATGCCCAGTTCCTTCTCTATCTCATCCAGGAGATCAAAGGTATCGTTGGCATCGCGGTCCATCTTATTTATGAAGGTGAAGATGGGAATACCCCTCATGGCACATACCTTGAAGAGCTTCCTCGTCTGGGCCTCGACACCCTTGCTGGCATCGATGACCATGACCGCTGAATCGGCTGCCATCAGGGTCCTGTAGGTATCCTCCGAGAAGTCCTGGTGGCCCGGTGTATCAAGGATGTTGATGCAAAAGCCGTCGTATTCAAACTGAAGAACCGAAGAGGTTACGGAAATACCCCTCTCCTTCTCTATCTCCATCCAGTCAGACACCGCGTGCCTGGCTGTTGCCTTACCCTTAACGGATCCTGCAAGGTTAATGGCCCCTCCGTATAGTAGGAACTTCTCCGTAAGTGTTGTCTTACCCGCATCCGGGTGTGATATTATCGCGAACGTGCGCCGCTTGTTGATCTCTTTTTCGTACATGTTTGTTTCCTGACTTTTCTCTATTATTGATTATTGAATATCCATAGATGCGAGATTGACAGTCTTATATGCATAATATATAATCAATTTATAAAGGTGTTGCCGATAGACGGCTGCCCATTATCAGTTAATTGTTGAAAAATAACCGCCAATGGCTCTGGCGGTTATTTTTTTGTCTAGCTACTACGCCCTATCGCATAGCCAAGACTAAAAATCGTACAGCATAAGCTAACAGAGTTCACAGGTCTCCGCTTCGCTACGGTCCTTGCAAAGCAGAGATCCCCCGGATCTCTTGCAACTCCGAAATTCGGACAACCGCCTACCGTGTATGACAACACCATACACATTATATATCGAACATATTTTCGCGTCAATCAATAAATATATCTTCTTTGCTTAAGGGAGATCAGCACATCGGCTTACCTGCTAAATTCCCCTCAATCTCCAGATGTTTCATTACCGTGGCCGCGATATCCGCAAAGGTATCATGGGTCCCAAGGTTACCAGGCGCAATGTTCTTCCCGTACATTAGGAAGGGAACGCATTCACGGGTATGATCCGTAGTCTTCGTATAGGCAGGATCGCATCCGTGGTCTGCCGTTATCATAAGGACATCATCATCCCTCATCTTAGCAAATATCTCGGGCAGCCTGTCATCAAAATATGCAACCGCCTGTGCATATCCGTCAATATCTCTCCTGTGACCGTAGAGCATATCATAATCCACCAGATTCGTGAAAAGCAGTCCTTCAAAATCCTTATCCATGAACTCAAGGGTCTTGTCGATCCCGTCGGCATTCCCGTTCGTGTATACATGTTCCGTGATACCGGCGCCGGCAAATATATCAAATATCTTACCGACCGCGATCACATCCTTTTCATTATCCTTAATGTAATCCAGCATGGTATCGCCCGGCGGTATAAGGGAAAAATCATGCCGGTTGCTTGTCCTTGTATAATTCCCGCTCGTTCCTATAAACGGCCTTGCGATAACACGCCCGACTCCGTACTGGTTAATAAGCCCCTTACGGAGTATCCTGCATATCTTATATAGTTCCTCA
>JBGUQP010000437.1:0-3905 GCA_045131145.1 Lachnospiraceae bacterium
CATACAACCTTGATATTATCCTTATCCATCTGTTTATAATCCACATTCCTGCCGGTGACCTTATTCTCCTTATCCGACAGGATATCAAGATCGTCCCAGGGAATAAGGCAGGCATGCTTCATAGCTCCTGCGTTCTTGGAAATACGGGTTCTTCCCTTTCCCGTTTCCTCTTTCTCTTTTGTAAATTTCTCAGCACGCTCATTCCATTCCTCATCACTCATACAGGAATAACCCATGGAATAATGGAAGGCACACCAGCGAAGATGCTCTGTTATACCAAGATTCTCCATTGTTTCGTCATCTATGGCTTCTTTGTTTAAAAGATCAAGTCTGCTAAGAAGGGATTTAAGATAATCCGCGCTTGCCCGGCAGCTCATCCTGCTGAAATAATCACAGGCATTCCACTGCTCCTCGGCCGTCTGATCGTTTCCGCAGTAATAATGGTTTATCGATACGGCAAGTTCATCCATCAGTCCGCCGTATAATACATCTGCGTCACTCAATTTGGACTTCTTTATCTCTCCGTTTGCTCCGTATCTTGTTACCACGGAATCACAGCACTGGTATACCGGTGTATTGCATTCTTTTCGCGAGAGGAGCGACAGGATATCCACTGCTACTTCACGTCCGAAATTACTGTTTCCGACAGAGACCACTATATATTCAAGGGTATCGGCATGCTCTTCAAGATAGGTGCACAGCTCCCTGCTCCTTGCTCCATAGGGTTCAAATTTAATATCATAATTATCCAGCATATCTCCATATCTGTACCTGAAGAAGCCGTCATTATGCTCTGCTCCGGGATCAAATACCGTAACATGCAGTGTTGCTCCGGCGAACTGTCCGTTGGCAACAACCTTCCTTAATACTTCCTTACCCATAGGGCCAAAGCCCACAAGAAGAACATCCAGCTCCTGATGAGCCCTTGCATGTTCATCAAAATCAACCACATTACACAGAGGATATTTCTGAAGGAGGAGCCTGGCTGTTATTTCCGATCTTTCAAAGGCCTTGACTTCACCATAACCGTAATGATCCCCGGCCGCCTGAAGGATCTCTCCTTCCTTCTCGGCATAACCGAGTATTGTAAGCCTGGTCCTTCTTACATCGATACCGGCTTCGCCAAAACAATCCGCAAGCTTTAAGGCATATGTCAGATTATCCTCCTCATTCTCAGAGATGGTATATACATTTATCTTATTAGAGCTCTTTAACAGGGATAACCGTCTCGTGATCTCAACCGACGGTTTCGTAGCCCATGAATCATCTACAACAAGTCCACCCATCTGATGGATCGTATTCTCCTGCCCTGCTGTTGCGGATCCTATAAAAACAACCATGGAATCACGGTCCTTGGCAAGTGAAGAACCGAATGTAACGGTGCCGTCAGTTACACCGTAGATTATTTCCAGTTTCCTGAAGCGCATTGTCAGGAAGCGGCTCCACTTAATGACATTCTTACCGAGAAGGATGATAACGGCACTTGCCATTGAATAATAAGCAAAGAAATGTATGATCCAATAGATTATCATCCATACCTTATTCTCAGAATACGGAGCAGGGATACCCTTATAATCATTGACGCCGGCAAACATTCGTCCGACACTGATAAGCGTCTGCAGGATTGAATTAAAGAGAGTGGCCGGATTGGTTACATTTACGGAATATATCTGGCTGTAAAGGATAAGACCGCCCACGGCGGCAACCATAAACATGGCACCCACCAAAGACCCCCGCCTCTCGGGCTTTACTGCGGAGTATCTGATCAGCGCAAGAAAAACAGCTGTGGAGATCAGGATCATAGTAATAAGCATATCGATACCTTCCCTTTAAATATCTTTATCTAAAAAATGTCTTCGTTTAAAACCTGCCATGCGGAATCATCCTTGATCTGCTCACTCTCATCCAGTTCCTCATACGGAACGAGCAGATGATGCCTGCGATTCTTATTATCACGGACAGGATCATATACCCAGTTATACATCAGATAGAACCTCATCCACCGGTCATGCTCAAGTCTCCTGCATACCTCTCTTTTTTCGGGATCAAGATCACAGAAAAGCTTAAATGCTCTGCGGCATATATCTGGTGTCAGATTTCTTATATCATCATCCGGAAGAAGTACCCTTACCTTGGTCAGGAGATGTTCGGCCGCTGCGATATTGGCCTGTCTGTGGAACTCGGATAATTTCTCCCATTTCGGAGCGTCTTCTCCCGCCTTCTTCCTGTAAAGCTCGTTTATATTAACGGCAAGCTTATTCTGGATGCCGCTTAACAGGAGCTTTTTGTTATATACGCATTTCATCCTGTTAACAACTACAGCATCGGATGCCTCCATCCCGTGATGGAAAACATAGATCCTGCCTTCGGTCACAAAATACCGGTGTATCCTGTTCTTAACGGACAGATTGTTTTTGGGATCCTCATCACACAGGATGATCCGGGATGCATGGCACAACAGTTCCGTATCATCCTGCCATGTATTTTCATGAAAGACCACACGGTCATCTATCCGGTCAGATCCAAGGCTCAACATGATCTCCCTATGGTCATCACTGAATGCTCCGCTATATCCGAAGACATGATAGACAAGCCCTCTTCCCCTTGGGAAAACATTTATAAGCAGTCCTCTTTCAAGGATCCTGTCCACTGAGGCTCCGTTCCCGATTATTATGATATCCTTTTCGGATACTTCCACCGGGTAAGAGAGCCAGTAATACCTTGCCAGACAGTCATCTTCATCAAAAAGGGTTATCATGGGATCGAGCTCATCGGGCGTTTCATCGGTTTTACAGATGACGCGTATATTTCCGGCTGACTTTATATGAAGGGCTGTTTCATAATTCAGATACTTATCTTCGTCTATCAGTAATACAGTGCACAGTTCATCGCCTCTGTGCTTACTGAGAATATTGTTAATGGGGATTTTAAGAAATGCTATCTTTAAAAAATCAAAAGAATCGGACATATTATCTGTAGCCATTTCATCCGTACAGATAAAGAAAACTCCCGATCCGTCCCTTACCATATCATCCACGAAGCAGCGTGCCTCATCATTAAAAGAAGACAGGATGACCCAGGGGTTTCTTCTGTGTTTCCAAATCCGAAACCTCGGTGCAAGGTCACCCATCATCCATGAAAAAACCATATTTATGAATAAAACAAGTAAGCCGGTACTTGAGATCATAAAGATCATCCCGACAAACTTACCTATAGGTGATACGGGGGTCATATCACCATATCCGACAGTTGTAAAGGTAACCAGCATGTACCAGAAGGCGTCACTGATGCTTCCGATGCTGTATAGGGGTTCACCGTCAGCTGATACCCCCATATGCAGTTCTGCCGGGACCATGATTATCATAAGCACGATATAAAACAGTATTATCGATAATATGATGACCAGTCGTTTTTTCTTCATTCCTTACTCCTGTCTGTATTCTCCGTTTAATTTCAGGAAACGGCCAATGATCCAGCATGATTTGTATTCATTGTCATATACATCATCAAACATGATCCTCCACTGGCATCTGCCCCTAACCCTGTCATATGAAAAATCGATCCCGTCATTTGTCACGGTCACTTCATCATTTAAATAATAAAGCCCTATGGGATTCTCATCCTCATCATAGGTAAGGCATAAGAATTCAAGCACGTCACCTTCTTTAAGGTGGATAAGCTTTCTTATATTGTCTCCGCCTTCAATGCCTTCCTCATAATGCCAGTATCCGCGCATTGATATTTCCATATCATCATACGGAGGAGCCGAATACATCTCCACCCTTATAAAGATATAATTGTGGTCACCTTTATTAAGTACCGCGGGAACACATCCGACCTTATAAAATGTCCCGTCTGTCTTATATCCCCAGTCCATCAGATAGAACACAACGGGCTGGCCGTTT
>JBGUQP010000438.1:0-4055 GCA_045131145.1 Lachnospiraceae bacterium
AGAAGGCAGAAGTGTGTTATATCATAAGAGATCATGACAGAACTCTGTTTGAAAACAAGAAAAAACTGATTGAGGAAACGGTAAAGAAGTTAAGGGATAAATATCCGCGGGCAGCAATAAATGTGACCATGAAGGACCAGTATTATAACATGCGGGAGAAGATCGAGCCGGATCATATGTTTTTGGTTGAGAATGCCGAAAAATGTATGAGGGAGCTTAGCATAGAGCCAAAGATCCAGCCGATAAGGGGCGGTACCGACGGAGCTATATTGTCATATAAGGGGATTCCGTGTCCTAACCTGTGCACAGGAGGTCATAACTTTCATGGAAGGTTTGAGTATTGCTGCCTTGAATCAATGGAAAAGATTGTAAAACTTCTGATCAAACTGGCAGAAGGAGAATAGAAAATAAGGTTTGGAATATAGCGTGATAAGTATGTTTAAGAAAAAAAGGAAAGAGTATTCAGTTTCATATGATCCTGATATCCAATACCCTGTTATCAAGGCATCAATCTGTAATGGTGAACGGGTTGCCGGTTTTAAGAGTAAGGACGATGGACATTTTACGGAAGTAGCTTTTATTACTTCAGACAAAGAACTTAAGGCTTTTATGGATGCATATGGCCTGGAAGAAATTAAAACAGAGTATTGATCATTTATCCGTGAAACTTACACATGATTAACTTGAGAAGGCATCTGATACAGTCGGATAGTGCGATGTCTTTAAGGGGTGGAAAATGCGATTATTCAAAACAAAAGCAGAAAAAGAACTCGACAGCATAATACAGCAGCTTGAAATAAATATGTCAAACAACTACAAAGATAATGCCAGAGATGATCTGAAGGAGCTTGAAAAAACGCTGAATGCCCTGAGGGAATCCGGAAGCATCAAACCGGCCATACTTTCGGAATATGATTCAATCCTGGCATCATACAAGGAAAAAATGAAAGGATACAGCCATAAGGAACAGAAACCTTATTGGCACTGAATATAGTTAATTTCTTCCTATTTATTTCACTGTGTAAAAGTGCCATAAGCGGCAACAGCCTCGTCTATTGTCATTTCACCCGTTCCGACAAGGTAAACAGCCTGTCTTAACTGTATAAGAGCATCATCCGTAAGTCCGATAACTTCCGGAGACAGGATCCTGGATTCCGGAACGGCTCCGAATGCTGCATACATGCTGTTAAAGGACAGATCCTTCGTCGGGGACATGAGCCCCTTGTTCTGAGCCATCTCGTTAAGCTCCCCGGGTGTGATCAGGAAACGCATGAATTCGTTGGCCAGATCCGGATTTTGGCAGTCCTTGTTGACAGAGAACTGCAGATTAGGCATATCAATAAAACTTGCGCCGTCGTCCGTCATGGGAATAGGGACAAAGGTGTATTTAAAGGGATTGGCGATAAATGCCTCGGAACGGCTTTCGCGCTTCTTCGTTCCGGAGACGGTATCTCCGGAGCATGTCATCATGGGGACATCGCCTTCAAAAAAGCGAAGGATCACGGCATCATAGTTGTTTTCAATCTTTGCACATTCCTCAAGATTCACACGGCAATCATCTAAGAACTGCATTATCTTCTCAAGGGATGGCCGAATGTATTCACCGGCTGAGGAATCAAGGGAATTAAGCTTTTCTACAGCTGCTGCATCATCCGCCACGGTTTCGCAGAAGAAGGGATAGATCGCCAGAGTGAACAGCGAAGTTGTCTCCTGCACGGAGAAGCCCATAATCGGATCATCATAGCCCTTTTTGCGAAAGTCATCGCATACAGCGACCAGTTCCTTATAGGTCGTGGGAACACTTAAGCCCTCTTTCTCAAAAAGATCGTTGTTTACAAGCATACCGTATGTGTTTGAGAATACCGGGACCATCGGAAGCGTACCATCATCTGTATTAAGAATGATATTGCTTCGGATACAGTCAAGATCAAGACCCAGTGCGGGATCAGCGAGATTCTCGGCATGATCGATGGAAGACTTATACTGATCCCTGCCATACATCCAGGAGTAATTGACATAGATGTCAGGGGCATCGTTCCCATTCAGAACAGTGCCGATCATGTTGTTATAGTCATCAACCTTTGTATACATAAGTTCCACGTTGGGATAATATCCGTTAAAAGTGTCGAATTCAGCTTCCAACGCTTCAAAGTTATCATAACCGCCGGCAATGCGGATATGGCCGCTTACTGAAGTATCAAGGGCCGGTTTAAAACCATCAACCATTGTCTCTTCCTGCTTTGAGGAAGCGCAGGCAGTAAGTCCCGTAATCATTAATACCGTCAAAAACACACACATAAACTTTTTCATGATCTTCTTTTTTCCTCCTTGATCCTTCGGATTTCCCTTACTACTAATTTAACATCTATGGGCTTGGCAAGATGCCCGTTCATTCCAGCATTCAGACATTCCGTAACGTTTTCGGAGAATGCGTCAGCCGTCATTGCTATGATCGGGATGGAAGCAGCCCAGTGATCTTTCAGTCTTCGGATTGCTCTGGTTGCATCAAGACCGTTCATTTTAGGCATCTGTACATCCATGAAGATCAGGTCATAACTGTCTTTTGCAGCCGCACTCACCATATCAACGCATACCTGGCCGTTTTCCGCACGGTCGGCAATGATCCCGAACGTATTAAGCATATAGGATATGATCTCCCAGTTTATATCATTATCTTCTGCAATAAGTATATGCATCCCCTGCAGATCGGAATAATCATCCTCCGGCTCATGAGATACGGATTCCTTACCTATAAGATCGTTTATTTTATCATACAGAGTTGAGCGGAAAAGCGGTTTGCTGACAAAACCGTTCGCTCCCGCCTCTTTTGCCTTATCCTCGATATCTGACCAGTCATATGCCGAGATAAGTAAGATCGGGATATCTGTATTTATTTCCTCCCGGATCCGCCGGATCGTTTCAGGGCCGTCCATTTCAGGCATCTTCCAGTCGACAATGATAACGTTGTGATCCGTCCCGTTAATATGCCTGTTCTTTATAAGGTCAAGAGCTTCTAAACCGCTTCGTGCCTGTTCCACCGATGCTCCGAGTGATTCTAACGTATCGGCAGCTGTCTGAAGCATGATATCATCGTCATCAACGATCAGAACATCGATCGGTTCAAGCTTCATATCATCCCGCTGCCTGTCGGCTACTGGTATATCAAGAGTGATAGTGAAGGTTGTTCCCTTGCCCTGCTCACTCCTGCAATCTATCGTTCCGCCAAGAAGCTCAACCATCTGCTTGGTAATGGCGAGTCCAAGTCCGGTTCCCTGAACGCTGTTAACACGGCTGTCTATCTGACGTGAGAAAGGCTGATACATGGTAGCCATGAATTCAGGGCTCATTCCGATGCCGGTATCCGATACAACATAGATAAGCCGTATGCAGCCGGGTACGGTGCTCTCTTCTTCACGCATATCCACACTGACACGACCGCCGGGCTCAGTGTATTTAATGGCATTTGAGAGGATGTTTATATAAATCTGGTTAAGGCGCAGCTGGTCTGTATATAAGTATTCCTTCTCCATCCGGTCGATATTGAAGCTGAATTCGATATTCTTTTCCCTGATCATCGGCTGGGAAATATTCACGAGATTCTCAACCGTTTCCACAATGGAGAAAGTTACCGGACTCAGCTTCAGCTTTCCGCTTTCAACCTTCGATATGTCCAGAATATCGTTGATCAGTGTCAGCAGATGATTGCTGGCGAGACTGATCTTGCGAAGGTTTTCCGCTGCCAGTTCCTTATCCCCCAGATTCTTCTCGGCTATGGCCGTAAGACCTATGATGGCATTCATGGGAGTGCGGATGTCATGGGACATGGTGGAGAGGAAATCGGTCTTTGCTTTATTTGCGGATTCAGCCTCCCTGGCCGTGATCTGAAGACGTCTGTTTATATAACGCATATAGAAAAGATCACTTAAGAACAGGAAGAGCAGACCGATAAATACGACACCTAACAGCAGCCGGTTTTCGGTATCCACGTTTAGATCTTCCGCCGGTACGAGTCCCAATAATGTCCAGCCGGCAGTAGCTGATATGGGTGTATAGGC
>JBGUQP010000439.1:0-2124 GCA_045131145.1 Lachnospiraceae bacterium
TGTGAAGACAGAAGAACCGTCCCCGTGTCTTCAATAATTTTCAGAAAATTAGTGAAAATATATGAAAAAATCATAAAATAAGTTGTAAATATCGCCATTCTGCTATAAAATTGAAATGTGTAAACATTTCAACCTAAAGGGGGATTTGACGATGAACAAAAATATCCTTAGCGAGGATCAGGTCAGGCAGATCAACCGCCTGTTACTGATAGTTTTATGTGTCACATCATTTTTCGGAATTGTCGGTCTTATGTCCCAGCTGACCGATACTTCCAACAGTATCAATCCGATCCAGTCATTCGTTCCGCTTATTCTGATCGTTATCAATCTGATAGCAACGATTGTCGTGAGCAGGACTTCTGAACCCGACTTTCTTCACAAGTTTGTTGCGGTAGCGTTTACGATAGTATATGCGGCAATGCTTCTCACATCGGAATCGGGAGCTGTATTTCCTTACCTTATCCCTATAATGATCATCATAGTCCTGAATCTGGATAATAAGACAATAACGGGTATGGGCATTGCCTTTATCATACTTAACATCATCCATGCAGCGATAACAGTGTCCACTCATGATATAACGGAAGTTATCGAGATGGTAATGGTATCGATCATCATCTCGATCCTTGCAACGATTGCCGCCATAATGGGTACCAAGCTCCTGACCAGGTTCATAAGCGACAACATGGCAGGTATTGAGAAGGCAGCCATCGAGAGGGCCAAGGTTTCGGAGAACATACTCAAGGTTACGGATGAGGTCACGGCAAGCTTTGATACTTTAAAGTCAGGTCTTGACGAGGTGGGCGAGACATCCAAGCTGGTATGCGATTCGATAGACCAGATAGGCCAGGGTAATGATGAGAACTTAAGCGCCGTTGAACTGCAGACCACAATGACCAGTGAGATACAGTCACTGCTTAATGAAACCGGCGATATCACAGTTGAGGCAGTTGAAGTATCGGGACAGATGTCTGATATGCTGAGCAAGAGTCTTAAGGATATGGAGAGTCTTGTAACCCAGGCAATACGTACTACCGAAGTAGGTAACCAGATGCAGGAAGCCGCCGAGAGACAGCAGAAGTCATCCGATGAAGCCATGAACATAACAGACATGATATTCTCAATCTCGGGTCAGACCAATCTGCTTGCACTTAATGCATCGATCGAGGCTGCACGTGCGGGCGAGGCAGGCCGCGGATTTGCAGTAGTTGCGACCGAGATAAGCCACCTGGCCGAGCAGACCAAGCAGTCTACCGAGCAGATCACAAATATCCTGAAGGAACTTACCGAGAATGCCGGCGAGGTTTCGGAGAAGGCCAATCAGACCGTACAGATGGCCGGGGCCCAGAAGGATCTTGTGGAACTTGTGAAGGGAGTACTTACAGAATCACGCGAGTATTCGGACAAGCTGGGTGAAACACTCCGTACCGTTAATTCGGATATGGAACGTATCAAGGTTTCCAATGATGAAGTTGTCAACTCAACATCAAGGCTTCTTGCAACAAGCGAGGAATTTACCGCAAGCACTCAGGAAACGATCCGTATAAGCCGCAACAACATGGATAAGATAGAGGAGTCTATCGACATCATGGCTAAGATATCCGAAAAGATGCAGGAGCTTGCACAGGCTGAGGATAAATAAGGATAATGGAAGATATCATAATAATAGGAGCGGGACCGTCAGGGCTCATGGCCGCCATACAGGCATCGTACCTGGGTGCATCGGTAACTGTGCTGGAACGTAACGATAAACCGCTCAAGAAATTGTATGCGACCGGAAACGGTCGCTGCAATTTTTCTAACCTATATATGGATGGAGATGTATACAGGGGCAGGGATCCGGAATTTGCTTTCAGGGTTATCGAGGATTATGACAGGAATGATCTGCTTCTGTTCTTCCATAATCTTGGAATGATGACCAAACATATAGGTGACTATATCTACCCCGGAAATGAACAGGCAAGGACGGTAGCCGATGTTCTTCTGCTTGAATGCAGGAGGCTTAAGATAGAAGTCAAGTGCAATGAAAAAGTGATTGACATAACAAGAGACAATGGCTTTATCGTTAAGACAGAAAACCATGAATACAGGAGCAGGAAGCTCATAGTGTCAACAGGCGGTAAG
>JBGUQP010000440.1:0-4160 GCA_045131145.1 Lachnospiraceae bacterium
TATCGGAGAGGTAGAGCTTCCGGGTTATGTTTCAACCATTAAGGATTACGACATAACAAACACACCGAGTAAGGTGGTAATAAGCAAGCTTGATGCAACAGAGCATACAGAGCTTCCGGGTGCTGTTCTTTCAATAGTAAGGAAGAGCGACAACAAGGAAGTGGAGAGGTGGACATCAGGAACAACACCTCACTATATCGAAGCACTTGAGATCGGAGAAGTATATATTCTTAAAGAGATCAGTGCACCTTCAGGTTACGCGCTGGCCAAGGATGTGGAATTCCAGGTTGCAACAAACGGTGTAGAGCAGAAGGTTGAGATGTTTGATGATCCTATTATCGGATCGGTTACACTCACCAAGCTTGATGCAAGCAACCGTGAGAAGCTGGCAGGAGCAGAATTCAGTCTCTATACCAAGGACGGCAAGAGTGTTGCCGTAACGGGAAGCACCGGATCATACATTTACTCCAAGAGCGGAAGCGGTACCAAGAACCTTGTTGTGGGATCAAACGGTGAACTTAAGGTAGACAAGCTGCCTTACGGAACCTACTACTTCAAGGAGACAAGGGCACCTAGGGGATATGAGTTAAAGAGTGAGACAATAAGCTTCTCGATAACAGACCATGGAGTAAACGTAAACGTTACCTGTGAAGATCCAAGACTGCTGGGTGCAGCTACCCTGTTAAAGACGGATGCGGACGGAAATGCCCTTTCGGGTGCTGAGTTCGAGCTTTACTCCAAGACTCCGACGACAACAGGCCAGGCAGCGGCAAGCACGGTATTCTCGGATGCTTACTACAGATACGGAACATACACGACGGATTCTTCGGGCAGGATCAGAGTAGAGAATCTTCCTTGGGATGACTACTACTTCATAGAGACCAAGGCACCTGAAGGATATCAGACGAACAGGGATGTGAGCGGCGATCCTCTGGTATACACCTTCACGATCAATGCTGACAATGCAGGTTCAACAGCTATAGATGTTGCTACCGTAACAAACGAGAAGATCGAGACCGGTGTACTCGGAGAGAGGGTACCTCCGGCAGAGAAGGTTTCGGGAGTTCTCGGTGTAAGAAGCAAACCCAAGGCAGGCGTTCTCGGAACAAGAGTAGGTCCTGCAACAGGAGATGCGAGCGCTATAGCACTGTGGATCACACTTCTTGTGGCATGCATAGGAACAATAGTATGGATGATCGCAAGCAGGAAGAAGAAGGGTCTTGAAAATTGATCCCGGATAAAATAAAATAATAGAGAGCCGGCCGGTTTAATTCCGGCCGGTTTTTTGATCTATTATATTATTCGGGAGTGGTATTATGGATTCCAGAGTCAGGTGGATAATTATAGGACTTGCATCGGCAGGTGTTTTGATATGCCTTATTCTTATAGGCAAAACAACCTATGAATATATGAAGGCAGACGAAGAATATTCGGCTCTTGAGGAATATGTTTCTTCGGATGTTTCATCAGACATTGAGGTCAAAAACGAGGTTGATAAGGAAGAAGAGCGGGAGTTTAAAAATAATCTCAACAGAAGTGACTTTCCCGATATGGAAGTTGATTACGAGGGCCTTAAGAAAAAGAACAGGGATTATATTGGATGGCTGTATGTCGGTTCCGTTGGAATTTCATATCCTGTTGTCCAGGGAGCGGATAATGATTACTATCTTCATAATACCTTTGAAGGACAGCCTAATTTTGCAGGCTGCGTATTTATGGACTGCATGGATAAGGCGGACCTTACGATGTACAATACATTTCTGTACGGACATGCCATGAAGAACGGGTCAATGTTCGGCAACCTGAGAAAGCTTAGAAGGGATCCTTCACTTGCTAAAAATGATCCGTATATCTATATGTTCATGAAAGATGGAATATACCGATACCAGATGTATTCATATTATATAGATAAACAGGACTCATCCATGTACAACTCGGCTCAGAATACCAAGGAGTACAGGCAGTATATAAGAAATGCCCTGGATTATTCAATGGCCGAATGTGAAGCCAAGCCAAGTGAGGAGGAAACATCGATCACGCTGGTGACCTGTACGGGAGCTGGATCCCAGAAACAGAGATTTTTTGTTCACGGCATCTTCAGGGACAGGTATCTTTACCAATAAGGGTCACCTGATTGGCTATATGTTACAATTAGAGCAGGTATTTAAGGCTCAAATCGTCCGGTTTTTTATGCAAAATCAACAAATATGTCATATTTGATACAAAATGTGATATTTTAGCTTGACACCGGGGATTATGATGATATAATAAGACCATAAGATGAATTGAATATTGGCAAACTTATCGAAAGGTAAGGACGCAAAGCTAGAGGGTCTGATCCGTAGACCGCAGTCAATGCAGAGGCTGTTGTTTCGAGGGTTCGAATAAGTTCCCAAAAGGGTAAGTCGATGATGAGGGACCGCCGGGGTTTGACCTGGGGTGGAGAAGTCGGAGAGATGTAGATGCGAAGCAGTGGTGTGCATAAGGCCGGATGCCGTGGGTCGGTTTTACCGGGACGGTATGGGTGGCTGAAGACGCGCAGGCGATGAGAGGCGGTTTGGGGAAGATAGCCAGTTGCCGGATCAGCTTAATCGGTATCATGTTTGACCTTGATTTAGGAGGATGTGAGCCGGTGGTGATGGCGAGGAGCCTGACCTTGATTTAGGAGGGTTTTAGCCGATCAGATGAGCGGATTCGAATTTGTCGCAGATTGACCAATATGAGATGAAATCTTATCATCCTATAACAGATACAAGTTTTACAGAACAGCCGGGCCTCCCACCCCGGCTGTTTTGGTGCGAAAAAAAGTACATAACTCTTGACATAGTTATAGTTTGTACTTATAATCATTAGGAAACAAGGGCGGTTCAGGCAGAACCGCCATCTTTTTTAAGGTTTCATTAAAGTTTCAAAGGAGGAGACATATTATGAAGAAAAGATTGCTTGCACTTATGATGTCAGCAGTAATGGTTTGCTCGCTGACTGCCTGCTCTCAGGGTCAGGGCGCTGCTCCTGCAGCTGACTCGGGATCTGCAGATGCAGGTGCTGCTGATACGGGAAGCAGCGCAGAGGGTGGTTCCGGAGCCCTTACAGGTACCCTTAAGGTAGGTATGATCGGCCCGCTTACCGGTGCTGCCGCTCTTTACGGTAATGCCGTTACAAACGGTACCAAGATAGCGGTTGATGAGATCAACGCTATAAGCAGTGATTTCCAGATGGAGTACCAGCCTGAGGATGATGAACATGATGCAGAGAAGTCGGTTAATGCATATAACAAGTTAAAGGACTGGAAGGTTCAGACAATAGTAGGCTGTGTAACGACCACACCCTGTGTTGCAGTTGCAGCTGAGGCCAATAATGACCGTGTATTCATGCTTACACCATCTGCTTCCGCAACATCAGTTACCGAGCAGGGTGATGACATTTTCCAGCTGTGCTTCTCAGATCCCAACCAGGGTTCTGCTTCAGCCCAGTATATCAAGGATAATAATCTTGGAAGCAAGATAGCTATCATCTATAACAACTCGGATGTATATTCAACCGGTATTTATCAGACATTCTCAAATAAGGCTTCAGAAGTAGGCCTTGAGGTTGTATCGACAACGACATTCACAGATGATACTGCCAATGATTTCTCGGTTCAGCTTACAGATGCCAAGGATAAGGGTGCTGACCTTATATTCCTTCCCATCTACTATACACCTGCTTCTCTTATACTTCAGCAGGCTGATAAGATGGGATACAAGGTTCCCATGTTCGGAGTGGACGGAATGGACGGAATCCTCGGACTTGAAGGCTTTGATACCAAGCTTGCCGAAGGCGTAATGCTGCTTACTCCTTTCTCAGCCGATGCCAAGGATGAGAAGACCGTTAACTTTGTTAAGAAGTACCAGGACAGCTTTAAAGAAGTTCCGATCCAGTTCGCAGCAGACGGATATGACTGTCCTTATGCAATATATGAAGCTCTTAAGTTCTACGCTGATAAGAACGGAGGACTTGATGTAACAGATAAATCCCATGAAGAAATCTGTGAGATCCTGGTATCCGTATTTTCAGATCCTTCATTCTCTGTTGATGGTATTACCGGCGAGGGAATGACCTGGACGGCTAACGGTGAGGTTAATAAGGCACCCAAGGCTGTAGTCATTAAAGACGGAGTA
>JBGUQP010000441.1:0-2877 GCA_045131145.1 Lachnospiraceae bacterium
GAAGAAAGGCAATACAATACAATATCTTCCTGATAACTTTCATATCTTGACTTCCCTTACTACAAGCGCTAGTATATTAATGACATGTTGATGCCTTAATACCACAACATATACTATAATACATTAACGTGATTTTGTCATTGTTTTTAAGGTTAAATCGGGATTTTTTACCGAAGCGGAGGAAGCGGGATGCTTGAGAGGATTTTCTGCATTATAGTAGCAGCGGGACTTGTTGCCATGTATATACTGACTCTTGTTTTCGGGCTTATGCAGAAGCCCGAGACGACCAAGCTCCTGATGGCTTCCGTCGCCGCAACGATCCTTGTCCCGATAACCATCTACGCTTATCAGCGCATCTACAATCTTATAAACAAAAAATAACCCCGTGTAAACGGGGTTTTTTAACCTCAACCTATGAGCTCATCCACACGTTGTATCATGGCTTTCAGGTTATCTATATCCGTGAGCAGGTCGCCCGTCTCAAGGGAATGATTACCTCCCCGGATCCTGTGTATTTCAAGCCTCTTCTCGCCAGCTATACGCTCAAGTGCCGAATAATCAGCCATTGGATCATCATCACCGCTAAACAGCACGGCACCTTCATCCTTTACAAAACTGCCGATCATTTCAAGCGGCGAGAAGCATATCTGCCTTGCATTTATCGACATCTTCTTTGCATATGCATTTGCAACGACCGTTCCGATGCTCTTGGATATGAACAGGACCTCATCACCCGAAAGATCTTCTGTATCTGCAAGCGTATCCTCTGTTATCTGCAGGCATTTATCCAGTGTCCTTAATAGAAAATCATTATCCTTAAGCTGTTCCTTGCTCCACTTGATCCCGCTAAAGTCAATAAACTTAAGCTCATATCCGTACTGAGCTGCAAGCTTGCCGGAATAGTAAAGAAGCGGCCTGTCCTTGGTGTATCCGACTCCCGGAAAGATAACGGCTATTTTTCTCATATGAAAACCCTCCGATTTATGGATTTAATTTATCATAAATCGAAGGGTTATTCAAACTTCAGTGCAGGAAAAGAGACTTGAACTCTCATGGTATTGCTACCACACGGACCTGAACCGTGCGCGTCTGCCAATTCCGCCATTCCTGCATATGCATTACTTACATAATCCATATGCTTCGTGAAGCCATCCTAAATCTGCTCCGCAGATAGGCTTCCCTCACACCTGAATCACTTTCTTACGTACTCGCAAACAAGCCGCTCGTACTACCGTAACACAATAAATAAACAAACGAGCACCCTTAAGGCGCTCGTTTATTTTACCCAATATGCTGACTCTTGTCAAGAAGCTGTATCAAAAATGCTTCCGGACGCATCGGGAACGCTGTAATTACCTGCGGAACCATACCCACTGAGTGACTTGGCTGCTTCAGATATTGTAGATGCAAGCTCCGAATAATCAGTGGATTTCTCCGAAGTATCTGTTGCCTGTTTAGCATACCAGGTCTTGGCAAGTTTACCATAGCTGCCATTCTTGAGGCTTGCGTAATCCGAGTAGAAATTGGTACTCAGATTGGATGACGAACTCTTCCCGGAAACATCAAACATATTAAATGACTTCGAAGAATTATTATTCAGCGAATTAAATAATACGCTGTAATTCTGGGTCGAGCCGTAGCCGTTTAGAAAGGCCTTGCCCATCGCCGACAATGTTGACATATACATCACTCCTTTGAATTCACAAGATCAACAGTTCCATCTGTCACATCCGCCTTGTTATCTGATTTTATACTATCATAAGAGGAGTAATTTTTCAATACATGGCGGTCGGTTTTCGTCACTTTTTTTATCTTTTTCCAAATAGTAAAATTGTACTTGACATTAGTCCCCTCTTCCATTATTATATGACTGTTGCAAATTTAATATTGCAAACGGGGTGTGGCTCAGTTTGGTTAGAGCGCCATCTTAGGGAGGTGGAGGCCGCTGGTTCGAATCCAGTCACTCCGATAGGGTTTCTGAGTAATCTCAGAAACCCTTTTTTTAACCTGGTTGGATAAGATACATCAATTCGAAAGGAAACGATCATGAGCAATAATAAAACCCGGCTTGCAGGCCTTGATCTTGTACGTTTCATTGCGGCCCTCTTTGTAGTGTCGGTCCACTACTTCTTCAACTGCGGCTACTACAGCACTCCCCTTAACGATAAGATAACCTTTATGATGACAGCGGCAAGGTGGCTCTTCCTGTGCTGTGTTCCCCTGTATATGATGCTTACGGGTTATTTCAAATGCAACAAGGAATTGAACAGGGCTCATTATATGTCCTTCTTACCTGTTTTCATTGCCTATGTGGTCATATCCGTTATAAAGATCTTTGTCGGCAACTACTATTACGGCAAGGTTTACGGCATAAAGGAAGCCCTTCAGTCCCTGGGCAATTACACGATCGCCTGGTACGTGGGTTTTTATTTCTCGCTTATGGCCATTGCCCCCTTCTTAAACCGTTTATGGCATGCTCTTAAGTCTAAGAAGGAACAGCATATCCTGCTTATATCACTCACATGCATCACCACCCTCTATCCGGTTGTATCACTCTTTGCCGCCTCCAACATAACTCCGGTTGCATGGATCGGTTCTGTTGTTGAGATCCTTGCCCCCAACTACTGGCAGATGATGTATCCGCTTCTGTATTACTTCCTCGGCTGCTATATAAGGGAGCACTCACCTAAGTTCAATAAGCTCCTTCTGATAGCTGTCATACTCGCTATGGTATTTATAAATGCCGGAATTTCATATAACTATGCTGCAGGAAGCAACTTCAACTGGAATATTCTGGGAATGGTGGATTGCGGTTATAACTGTATCACGGTTGCAATATGCTCCGTTTCCCTCTTCCTGTTATTCTACGATATAAAT
>JBGUQP010000442.1:0-3902 GCA_045131145.1 Lachnospiraceae bacterium
AGGTTTATGATACCTCCCGCACGTAAAAATGCAGGAGGTTTTATTATGTCTAAGATCATCAACTACGTGAACGATCCGGAATGGGGATCCTACTATGAACTGACGAGGGGCGGGTATTATGCGGCTGTCATCCTGCTGCTCATTGCGATCGCGATAACAGCCTACATCGCCGGGAAGAAGCAGGACACAGGGAGGTTCTCCGCCAAGAAGCTTTCGGTTGCCGGGATATCATTGGCCCTGGCATTTGTGACTTCATATATTAAGATCGAGATTCCCATGGGCGGGGCAGTGACTCTGTTCTCGATGTTCTTCATCTGCTTCGTCGGTTATGCATACGGAGTTAAGGTGGGATTTGCCACAGCTTTTGCATACAGCCTGCTCCAGTTCATACAGACAGGTGCCAGCTATTTCCTGTCTCCCTTCCAGATCTGCTGCGATTATTTCTTCGCTTTTACGGCACTGGGTATCGCGGGTTTCTGGTATGGTAAGAAGAACGGGCTTGTTAAGGGCTATATAGCTGCAGCCCTTGTAAGGGGTATCTTCCATACGATAGGCGGCTACATTTACTGGATGGATTACATGCCTGAGTGGTTCCCTGCTTCAATAAGGAACCTCTATTCAATAATCTACAATTACAGCTATATACTTACCGAAATGGTGATAACCCTTGCAGTTATAAGTGTTCCGGCAGTTAAGCACGGGATCGACAGGGTTAAGGCGGTTATTGATTCACAGGAAGCAAGACCTGAAACTGTGTAAAATAATAGGAGAGCCGGCCCCCGGTTCAAATGCGGCATAGTGTGCCATAAGAACCTTCCCCTTGGCACAGGAGGCAAGACCTGAAACTGTGTAAAAATGAACCGAGGAGCCGTCCCCCTGTTTCATTTAAAGAGGGGCGTGGAGAAGTACCTCTCGGCCGTGTCGGGAAGGACGGTCACGACCGTCTTACCCTTGCCAAGTTTTTTGGCCATCTTTAGGGCAGCCGCGACATTGGTGCCGGAGCTTATCCCGCACATAAGGCCTTCCTTGCGGGCAAGGTCCCTGGCTGTCTGCAGGGCCTCCTCGTCGGTAACTATATAAATATCATCATAAATGCTCTGATTAAGGTTCCCCGGAATGATCCCGTCGCCGATACCCATCTGTACGTGAGTACCGATATTACCGCCGGCAAGGATGGCGGCATTCTCCGGTTCTACGGCCCATATCTCGATGTCGGGATACTGGGCCTTTAATGTTTCACCGATACCGCTTATGGTACCGCCGGTACCTATCCCGGAACAGAAGCCGTGGATGGGCCCTGCAACCTGTTCAAGGATCTCGAGTCCCGTGTGGTGCTTGTGTACCCTGGGATTGGCCGGATTCTCAAACTGCTGGGGGATGTAAACCCTGGGATCCTCTTTGGCCATGCGGATGGCAGTCTGTAAGCATTCGTCCATACATGCACCGATATCGCCGTCATCGTGGATGAGGATGACCTTAGCTCCGTAATGATTAACGAGTAGCCGCCTCTCCTGACTGACGCTGTCGGGCATGATTATTACTGTTTCAAGTCCCATAACGGCACCGATAAGGGCCAGTCCAATGCCCTGGTTGCCCGATGTGGGCTCGACTATTATCGTATCTTCCTTAATTAGGCCATCTTTTTTAGCCTGTTTTATCATATTATAAGCAGTCCTTGTCTTGATGGACCCGCCGACGTTAAGTCCTTCATATTTAACAAGTACCTCGGCCGCATCCGGGTCGTTCATCCTGTTGAGCCTTATCATCGGTGTGTGGCCTATGTAATCAAGTACGCTGTCGCAGATCATAACAAATTAATTCTCCTTTTCGTCCGAGTCAAAATCAATCATACATCGGTTCTTTTGCATGAGCAAGATTAAACGTTACCCAAAATATTAAAAAATTCTAAAGTCCAGCCACAAAAGTATCATATTTTGTAACAAATGTGATGCCAGAGAAGGCTGCATATGTTATAATAAAACACAATCTGTAAAGAAATCCATTTTATGAATATTAATTTTTTCCATGGTAGTGTAAAGATTATTATGACAAATGGTAAAGGAGACATTTATGAGAAGGGCGCACAGAAGAATTGCTATATTACTCGCGGCGGTGCTTGCATTTACATCGCTTTCGTTTCCAGGCAGGCAGGTCAGCGCAGATATCCTGCAGGAAACAGATGCATCCGCCATGATCACTGATCCGGATCATGTGGCATCTGACATCGATCTTATCTATGAAGCCGTCAATGAACATGACGGAGGGACGGGCCTTACAGAGACACCAAACGAAGCCGACGGCAGCCCCGACTATGTGGAGGGTAATGTCATCGTATGCGTAAAATCCGGTAAAAGTTATGCGCCCGGGAACGGCGATGAGATAACAAATGACAGGGCGGCCGAACTAAGCGCCCTGCTTGATTCTGCGCAGGATCTTATGGATGTAACGGAGGCAGTTAAGGAATCGGAGGAATACAGTAATGAAGAAGCCGGTCCCATAGAGCTTTATCGTGCCGGCGGAAGAAATATCTGAAATATCAGGCTGTGATAATGAAGAAGACATTAGAAGCATATCACCCCGGGAAACGGATGAAGAAGCTTACGAAGAAGTGACTCGAGACAGGGGCGAAGATAAAAAAACTGATCTTACGGGATCCCAGTATGCTTATCTTGGCGGCCCGGGAGGGATGGACGTTCCTTACTGGAACAATGAAAGCCACAGGAATGCGCAGGATACAGTTGTAGTCGTTATGGACAGCGGTGTTGATTATGAGCATGAAGACCTTAAGGATGTCATGTGGGATGAAGGCCTTCTCTATCCTGAGCTTAAAAAGCTTGGCGGAGGGAGGTACGGCTATAATGCCATGAAAAATGACAGTAAAGGAAATGCATATTTATCTTACGATCCCATGGACGATTTTGATCACGGGACTCATTGCGCCGGCTCTGTTGGAGCCTTATGGAACGGCTACGGTGTAAGCGGCACGGCCAATGGTACAAGGATCATGGCCGTATAGGCTTCGAATGAGATTGGCTCTTTCCCGTCATCAGCCACCCTGAAAGGATTTAATTATATAAAAACCGCGAAGGAAGCCGGCGTCAATGTGGTTGCAGTCAATAATTCGTGGGGAGGAGAAGCCTGTAATGCAGATTTATATGCAACGCGGGAACTGGCCCTTAAAAATATCATATGCTGCTTTGCCGCAGGCAATGATAACACGGATAATGACTATGCATATAAAACAGCGTCAAATATGCGGGAAAATGAAGGAGTTATATGCATAAATTCCAATGACGATAAAGGCAAAAAGAGTTCCTTTTCCAACTATGGAGTAAGGTCTTCGGATGTAAGTGCACCGGGAACCGGTATCATGTCTACGGTTCCCACAGGTATGGGAGGCCCTGACCCTTTAACATGTGCTCCCGTAACTGACAGTGAAGGGCTTGAGGCGAAGGATGACTATAAGGGTGATTCTACATATTTTTCATATGAATCCATGAACGGAGCAATTGGTGATTTCACGGAAGATGACGGACAAAGGGTACTTAAGATCAGCAATATGAAGGATCAAAGCAGAGTCCTTATGCTCTCGGGTAATTCTCTTGACAGCAAGCCGGAATATTTTGCCCTGTCAGCAAGATATGATAAAGAAGAAGAGCTGGCCACGGCCGTAAGCGTTCGTACAAAAGACGGTAACAGCCGGATATTATATCCATCGTATTATCTTGGTGATTACTATAACTGCAATAATGTATACAGCCTTCCCGACGATATGGATCTTGAGAATCCGTCATTCGAAATAATTGCAGGTTTCGTAAGCGGAGAGCCTTCAGCAACCGATTCCCTGTATATAAACGGAGTTTCATTTACAAATGAGCGCTCAAACTACGCCTACATGGATG
>JBGUQP010000443.1:0-4946 GCA_045131145.1 Lachnospiraceae bacterium
AATCTCGTGCGTTTCAAAAATCCCGTAAACTTTCTTTTCTTAAATTTCCGGTACCTTTACCATAGCCCTGTCCTTCACGGTTTCGAAGCCAAATTTCTCATAAAGTCCATGAGCATCCCTTGTCAGCAGGATTCCCCGAAGCTTACGGTATTGAGGGAGACTGACAATATGCGACACAAGTGCCATTCCAAGGCCCTGATGCTGATATTCAGGGTCTATTATCACGTCGCAGAGATAGTATGTTGTTGCCAGATCACTGATCACCCGGGCAAAGCCAACTAATCTCTCCTCTTCTGCCAGAAACATCCCATAGCAGAACGAATTTGCCAGGGATTCTTCAATCTGCTCTATGGTGCGGTTATTCGCCCAGTATGTCATTTTAAGAAGCCTTAATACTTCTTCGCTCTTAATATTGTCTGCTGAACTTACTATTCTATATTGCATGTTCTTTCTTCCTATAGTGATTTCAAATAGAATCTGTTCATTGTGCTGTGTACTACGCATTTCGGGCGTCCGATCAATGAATATCCCATTTTTTTATATATGTGTATTGCCGCTTCAAGGTTTGTATGAGTTTCAAGATACATCTGCTCATAGCCAAGTTCCCTTGCTTTATCTTCTATGTATTTTATCATCTTATAGCCCAACCCCTGTCCTTTAGCTTCATCACTTAGATAAAGTTTCTGCAGTTCACAGCATTTATCAAAACCGTTAAACTCCGCAAGACCGATGCCTCCTATAAGAACATCTTCATCTACAAGTACATAATAAGCACGACCGGGATCATCATAATACCCAGACAGATGATCCAGGCCTTCATCAAAGTATACTGTACCCGGTATATCCAGCCGATGTGCCTTAAGGCTTGAGCGTATCAGCCCGGCAAGATCCGCATCATATTGTGGTGTCAGAGGTTTATATTCCATATTGTTATCCTTAATCTATTATCATTTCCATGATACCCCTATATCATCCTAGAGGCAAACTAAAAGCACCGGAACCAAATGTGTGTCTTAGTCCCGGTACCTTTACTGGTTAGAATATGAAGTTTTCATTGGACCTCCTGTCCTGAAGGGCTTTCCCTTCTGTTTTCTTATATTATATATCGGCATTTATGCTGAGATTTTAGTCAATCTATGCTAAAATGAATGCAATGGGATCATTGCTCAGCTGAGAGAGCATTCGCTTGACGTGCGAAAGGGTCCACAACGTCCGGGGGACGTTGGTTTTGGACGGACCGAAGTGAAACGGAGACCTAAACATCCGGTGGATGTTTGCATAGCATGGTTCGAGCCCTGCTGATCCCATTTTTTCGGCTTCATACGGAACAAACTACATCGAGCCGTCCAAACCGGGCGGCTCGTAATATCCCGCTAAATCAATTGACTATTTGCTTCCTTCAGATTATTGGCAACTCTGTCCAGAAGATCATAAAGCATTTCGGTTTCTTTTGAAGAAAATCCGGAAAGGGCGGTTTCAATTGTTTTTTTGAACTGGTTTCTGACAGGTTCCAATAATTGCCGGCCCTTTGGGGTTGTGTAAATACAATAAGACCGTTTATCTTTTTCGGACTTTTTTCTTTCAATAAAGCCTCTCTCCTCCATATTTGCCAAAACTGAAGATAAGGTACATGATTCTATATAAAATGTTTTTGCTAGATTCTTTTGACTGCATCCCTCATGATCTGCAATATACAGCATGAACTTAGGATTACCCGGGTGTAATCCATATTTTTTCAGAGTTGTTTCCATATTTCTTTTAAATGCCAAATGTGCGATCAGCATGGGCTGCAATGTATCCATCCTATCCATAAATTGAGTCCTCAATAAATAGTTTTGTTTCCAAAGTATTTTTATTATATCCAATATTTCTTTGTCTGTCATCTTACGTTGACAAAGAAATAGCAGAAAAGTATAATTCTATTATAATAGTTGGACGTCAAACTATCTACCTCAAAACTACAAAAATCAGATAAGTAAAACAGGAAATATGATAATCACATGATATATTATGATCATTTACCTTTAGATAAAGAAATACTCACGGCTCTCGGAGAATTGTCCATAAACTATGTATTCCAGCCTATATTTTATCCGGACTGCAAGAAGGTATATGCATGGGAAGCTCTCATGCGTCCGACAGATAAGACTGTCCTGGAGCTTATAAACGAATATATGGACGCAGATAATCTGCATGTTCTGGAAGTCGCAACTATATTTGGCGCCATGCAGGCATATATTCTTAGGGGTTATACTGAACGGATTTCCGTAAACTCGTTTCCAAATGATAATCTCAGGCAGGATGAAGCAGATGCCTTCTGGGAATACTTTGGTGACAGCATACGCGGCAGGATGATCGTCGAAAATCTCGAATATCCCTACTTTTCTTATGATATCTGGCAGGAGAAGAGCAGATCGGTCAAGGCAATGGATAACCTTCTGGCTGCTGATGATTTTGGAAACGGTATCAACGATATGGAGCGGATAGATCTGATGAAGCCCGATATAGTTAAGCTTGACCGGGAGCTGATATCCGGCATAGACCATGATCGAAAGAAACAGGATAACGTAATGCGTCTTGTTTTGGATTTTCATTCAAAGGATATGCTTGTAGTTGCCGAAGGTGTTGAAGTGAAAGAAGAGTTTGATCATCTGGCAGGCTTGGGCGTGGATCTCTTCCAGGGGTTTTACCTGGCACGTCCGGCATGATAAGAGGGGCAGTAATACGGATGCAAACGGCTTAGATCCGGAACAACAGGCCTTGTTGGCAAGCATAATGGGAAAATCACCGCAAGCCGGTGGTGGAGCTGCATTTAGTGCTGCTAAAGTTAATAATGAACCACCTGCGGCACCTTCATCAGCTCCTACTGATTCGGGAAGGCTGCTTTCCCAGGCAGAGATAGATGCATTGATCGCATCTATGTCATGAACCCATATCACTGCGTCGGAAGAAGTTTTCTCCCGTCTCTAGGACAATGTGGGACTTGTATGAATACAAAGGAGCTTTTTTTTGCGAAAAAATATAGGAAATAAAATTGCATTACTCATAGGGCTGGTGGAGATCATCGCGATGACGATCCTCTTCCTTGTAATGAATCAGAACCTAACAAGGATCCTTGAGGCCAAGGCTATACATGATATGAATGTGATAGCGTGTGACAGGGCACAGATAGTCGAGACCTATATTGCAGACTGTGTTGATTTCTTAAACGGGTATGCCAAGGCTACGGAGAACCGGGAAGTCCTGGAACATCCTGATGATCCGGCCTATATCAAGGCGTCAAGGGATTACACGGATCTGTATGCCGAGGGATATACGGATATAGAAGGACTGTATGTTGCTAAGTGGGATACTTATGTCCTATCGCATACAAATCCCGACTCCGTGGATCAGACCTTCAGAGATGCCGAATCCGCCAAGGCATTGGAGGATATGATACGCCTTAATGACAGGCCTTTCTGCACTGGCATTGTCCAGGCTCCGGTCACCAAAGATATGGTCATTCCGGTCTATGCCCCGATAAAAAATCTATCAGGCGAGCCGATAGGTTTTGCAGGCGCGGCGTTTTATTCCGATATGCTCGTGGACAAGCTTAATGCAGTGAGCGACGAGGAAATGCCGGGTGTCGGATATTCCCTTATCAATGTTGCGACAGGTGTTTATATTTTTGACAACGATCCATCCCTTGCTGGCACCGAATGCACGGATCAGGATCTTTTAAGCTATGCGGTAAGCCTTCAGTCAGGCGGCGGTGATGATAACAGCCTCAGTTATTCCTCCGGCAATGATATTATGTGCTGCTACTATATGGCTGACAGGGACTGGGTATTTGTAGTCCGTGATACAAAGAATGACATTTTCGGCGTAATAAATACCGTAAGGATATGGCTTATCATTATCTGCCTTGTGATCACAGCGGTTATGGTCATTATATGCATGATAAGCGTAAACCGTCAGATGAAACCTATGACGACCATAAACAGTGCGATAGAGAGACTTAAGGCGAATGATTTTTCAAAAGATCCCTTAATAGATGAATGCTGCAAACGGAAGGATGAGTTCGGAACAATATCTAATGCGGTACAGGAGCTGTATTCGGCACTGGAGAACCAGTACGAGCTTTTCTATGAAATGCTCGAATCCCAGTCCGTGGGAACCCTGGTTTTAAGCGCAGAAGAAGAAAACATCGTGATGATCAATCGTATGGCGCTGGAGCTTTTCGGTCTGAGTGATGAAAGCCGCGAAGGGCTCCGGATAAGTGATATACGCGCAAGGTTTGACGAGGAGGAAAATGCCCACATCAAGGAGAATCTCGATGAGATACGAAATTCAAATACAGAAATAACCTTTGAAGAAAGAGTCAATCGTGATGACGGGACAAATATAGTGCTGCTTGCCCGCGCAAAAGGTATCATACTTTCTAATAATGACAGGGTCATCATCGTATCGCTTACCGATATCACAGAACAGAAAAAACTGGAAGAGAGCCTTAAGATCCTCTCAGAGACGGATTCCCTTACTTCCATATGCAACCGGCGAAGCGGTGAATACAGGATTGGGGAGAACATGAAAAACGGTCTGTTAGGTATGTTCTGCCTTTTTGACGTGGATAAGTTCAAGTATGTAAATGATAACTACGGCCATGCTACGGGTGACGCCCTGCTTATCGGGATTGCCCGGACCATGCAGAAAACCTTCAGAACATCAGACACCCTGATCCGTCTTGGGGGCGATGAATTTGTTGTGTTTGCTACGGGAATTCAGGATACGGCTTTAGGCTCAAGAGTCCTCGACAGATTTATGGGGAATATAGCCGCAATGGATATCCCCGAACTTCAGGGGCACAAGATAACCATAAGCCTGGGAGCCGTGATCGCGACAGAGCCGGAGAACTTCTCTTCCATGTATGAAAAGGCAGATTCACTTATGTATGATGTAAAGAAGAA
>JBGUQP010000444.1:0-6015 GCA_045131145.1 Lachnospiraceae bacterium
AGTGATGTCGACCCTAAGATCGCAATGACGGGCGAGGTTTCTCTTCGCGGACTCGTTATGCCTATAGGCGGCCTTCCCGAGAAGCTCATGGCCGCAATGCGCAGCGGCATAAAGACCGCTCTTATCCCCGCAGACAATGAGCAGGATCTCGTTGACGTAGCCGACGAAGTAAAGGAGAACCTTACCATCATCCCTGTAAAGACCGTGCAGGAAGTGCTTGAACGCACCGGCATCCAAAAATGAAACGAGGAACCGTCCCCCTGTTTCATATGATAGAATATTGCATCATTTCATATTTGAGCTTTGTTCCTTCCATGATCTCCGGAGGGAGCAAAGCTCTTGCTACGAGTTTCAGATCGTCTGACTCTATATCCGTTCTGCGCAGATTGGCATAGTCTGATTCAATACTTTCTACAACATAATAAAATGTTTCCATTCTTCTCTCCTTACTGTATACCTGTCAGTTCTGTATTTTAATATGGCACATCTTCATTGCTTCAAGTGCGGTATTATGACTCTCAGGTGTTACTCCCGCACAGCATTCGGGATCTACCGAGATCGGAACCTCCGGCAGAAAAGCCTAGATCAACAGGGCATTGGATATCACGCATATATCCGTACACAAGCCGATCACTTCGATCTCTTCTATAGGATCCTGTTCATTGATCTTCTCAAGATACAGACCCAGTTCCTTGGACCCGAATGTAGGTTTATCGATCACCTTGGCATCGGGAGCAACCGGAAGCTTTGATGATATCTTCCACCCTTCGCTCCCTTCTATACAATGCTCTACGGGAAGGTTCGTTCCTTCCTGGGTCTTAAGATAATCCGGTTTATGGGTGTCCCTGGTATAAATGACTGTCCCATCAAACCTCTCTATCTTTTCCGCCACCTTGCCGACAATGGCCTCTGCCTCCTTTGTTCCCAGCGCTCCGTCAATAAAATCATTCTGCATGTCTACTACTACCAGTACCTTCATTTTCGTCTTTCTCCTTCTGAATCTGATTTTCATTCCTGTAATATAACAATTTTACTATACTTAACGGGATCGGGATATAGCTTTTCAAAAAATATGATCTGACTGTTTTGATATTTCCCCAAAAAGGAAAAATATCCCCTTCTTATTTGCCCAAATTTATATTGTTTCCGGCAATCCCCGGTGATAGTATTTTCTTAACAAAGGACAGTGACGGACACAGTCCGTCGGAAGAGGAGGATACTATGGACTTAACTTTTATCATCATTATTGCAGTTGCTGCATTTCTTATAATCGTAGTGGCCGCCGGATACGTTAAAGCACCGCCGGATAAGGCCTTTATCATTTCGGGTCTTAGAAGCAAACCGCGTATTCTCATCGGCCGCGCAGGCATCAAGATACCCTTCCTTGAGAGGGTAGACCGTCTGTATCTGGGACAGATGACTGTTGATATCAAGACCGAGCAGTCAGTGCCGACGAATGACTTTATCAATGTGAATGTGGATGCGGTGGCCAAGGTCAGGATAGGGACCGATCCGGAAGCGATCCAGTTAGCTGCCAAGAACTTCCTTAACAAGACACCCGCGCAGATCACCGAGGACCTTAAGGATTCCCTCCAGGGTAACATGCGTGAGATCATCGGCACGCTGGCCCTTAAGACAATAAATACCGACAGGGATTCTTTCTCCGATCAGGTTATGGAGAAGGCCTCCAGGGATATGAATAAGCTGGGTATCGAGATCCTCTCATGCAACATCCAGAATGTTACGGATGAGAACGGCCTTATAAGTGACCTGGGTATGGACAATACCGCCAAGATCAAGAAGGACGCCGCCATTGCCAAGGCGCAGGCTGACAGGGATGTGGCTATAGCCCAGGCCGAAGCCGACAAGGCAGCCAACGACGCAAGGGTTCTTGCCCAGACCGAGATTGCCGAGAAGAACAACGCCCTTGCCATTAAGCAGGCAGAACTCAAGAAGGAAGCCGATACCAAGAATGCCGAAGCCGATGCCGCATACGAGATCCAGAAGCAGGAACAGGAAAAGTCGATCCAGACAGCAACCGTTAATGCCCAGATCGCCAAGGCCGAGCGTGAGGCAGAGCTTAAGGAACGCGAAGTAAGCGTAAAACAGCAGGAGCTTGCGGCCCAGATCGAGAAACAGGCGGATGCTGAGAAATACCGTGCCGAAAAGTCAGCCGAAGCAGATCTTGTAAAACGCCAGAAGAATGCCGAAGCCGAGAAATACGAGCAGGAGAAGGCTGCCGAAGCAAAGAAGGCCCAGGCCGAAGCCCAGAAATATGCCGCAGAACAGGAAGCAGCCGGTATCAAGGCCAAATATGATGCCGAAGCTGCAGGTATAGCCGCCAAGGGTCTTGCAGAGGCCGAAGCCATAAAGGCCAAGGGTCTTGCCGAAGCAGAGGCCATGGAGAAGAAGGCGGAAGCCTACAAGAAGTACAACGGAGCCGCAATGGCCGAGATGATGATAAAGATCATGCCTCAGATGGCAGCCGAGATCGCGAAACCTCTTTCACAGATCGACAAGATCAATATCTACGGAACAGGCGACGGAAACAACGGTGCCAGCCAGATATCGGGCAATATGCCGATAGTCATGAAACAGGTATTTGACACGATGAGTGAAGCTACAGGGGTTGACTTCACCGAGATCATGAGGGCCGGAACATATGATGCCAAGGTAAACAGGAATGTGAACCTCTCAGGTGACGGGATGAGCGTGCATGTGAACTCACCCTCCGGCAACACTAATGCTTCTAACAGCTCTAATGCCTCAAAAACCGAAAAGGCCGAAGAGTAACCCACTCCACTTTATTGCAAAGGGCCGGAGCAAATGCTCCGGCCCAGAAACTTCCTTTCCAAAGATACTTTTAACCTTGTATATACAAGCAGTGTTAATTCTTTACAATTTATTTGTTCCAGGTTATGGTGTAACTTCCGTCCGAAACACTTAAGTACACTTTCTCACCCATGAGCAGAGGATAGTTTACATCTCCGTGCCCTGCTGGAAAATCAAATGCCACGGGTATATCCATATCTTCGAGGAATTCCCTTTGTATCATATCTGCGACCGACTTGAATTTTTCACCTCTTACAGCACCGAAATTACCGGAACCGTCAGCGGGAAGCTCCGTCCATTCACCAAAAATGATACCCTGTGCCCTGTCAAGGACACCCATATGTTTAAGCACCGTCAGATAGCGGTGTATATGTTGGATATTCTCTCCGACCTCTTCTATGAAGAGCACATACGGTTCATCTATCTTCGTACTGTCATATCCTGTATTAAGAGTAGCTGTAAATGTTGACAGGTTTCCGCCTATCAGGATACCCTCCGCCTCGCCTTCGATCATCTGTGTTTCCGTCTCACATTTGTATGAAGGGATCTCACCCTTCATCATATGGATCTGGGCATCAAAACAATCCTCGGGAAAATCACCGAATGTCCCGCTCATACAGGCGTGAATCGACAAAAGTCCCTCCGTCGTCCATGCTGAATGATATGCGGTTATATCGCTGTAGCCGATGATGGGTTTTCCTGCTTCCTTTATCATATTAGACGGTATCGTGTCCATTACTTCCGATGCACCGTAACCGCCCCTTACACAGAATATCGCACGGATGTCCGGATCGGTAAGAGCCCATTCAAGGTCTTCTATCAGCTCATCCAGCGTACGGGTCTCGGGACATACATATTTTCCTTCAACAGGGATAAAACCACATTTCTCAAGGCCTTCCAGGGTCGCGTCAACCTGCTTCCGGCTTGGCAGCGCGGACGGCGAGATGACTGCTATCTTATCTCCTTTTGAAAGGAAATATCCTTCCGGTCCGCCTTTATGGCGCTCATATCCCGTGATCTCGCATTTCGTATCAACGCCTTCGTTAATGTATTCCTTTACGGCGGTACTGTCTCCGCTCTGCTCTGCAGCATCATCAATATTAACATTAACATTACAGCCTGCCAGTAAGACGCCGGCAAACATCAGCACGCCGATGACTGTTCTTCTCTTGGTTTTGTTCATATCAATCCTCCTGTTTCACATACTTTCCTATCCTGTATCTTTTCTGGTCCAATGATATTTCCCCGTATTCGATCGCTTCAACAGGACAGTTGGATATGCAGGCCATACAATGCTCGCAGCTGTTCCCCCATACAGGACGGCCGTCTACGATGTCTATATTATTGAACGGACACAGTTTAACGCACTTCCCGCATCCGACGCACTTATCAGTCGTATAAAAAAGATCCGCCGTATGTTTATACTTAACCCATATGGGATTAAAGGGAAGAGTGATGATCTTTTCAAAGAGTGTTATGTGTTTGGCCTTCAGCTTTTCCTCTTTCAATATCTTTTCTGCAACAGCCGGGATCCTTTCGTACGACTGCTTTATCCGGTCTATGTTCTCTTCATCCGTAAGCATCGGATATCTTGTGTTTATAAGATAATTCCTGGGCATTTTGAATTCTGCCCTGCCCATATAAGTCATCCCCTTTTTCTTGATGAGCTTTTGGGCAAGATATCCTGAGATTCCGGTATATCCTCCGCTCGTAAAAACAAAATAAACCTTATTATTTCCTGTAAGTTTTACGTTTTTAAGATATTCCGCCAAAAACCGCGGCATCTCACAGACATACACCGGTGAGCATATGACGAACGGAGAGGATGATCCTATAGGTGAATAGTCCTTCTCTTTGATCCGGTTTATGAGGTTTAATGAGTCATCGTTAATTCTTTCGGAAAGATGTTTCGCGATAAACTCAGTGTTTCCGGTAGCAGAAAAATATATAACCATTCATTTAAATACCAAACCGTAATAATCCTCTATGGCTACCATCCACACTGCAAGGTATTCATCCTTGAACATCTCGGATACATATTCCGTTTTGCCGTCATTCATATACATGGTACGGTCCCTGTAATTAACGACCCATGTATCATCCTTGCCGTAGGCGGTCACATGATATCTGTATTCGGCTGCATTGGCTGCATTAAGATAGCAGTCATTTATGGTAACATCCGTATTGTGAAAATTGTTGGCCATGGCAAGCGACATGATCAGGTTCTTTTCAATGCTGTCTTCATCCGAACTTAAATCCTTGTCAACCATCATGACGGCAAGCATGTCATAAAAGAAATCCCTGTTGATCGTACGGCCTTTTTCCAAAACATTCGAATCGATATAGTCGAGGAATCCCTTAAGGTCTTTTCCGCCGTATAAAACAGTAGAAGGGTTCATTCCGCCGTTCGGAATGACTGTCAGGTCATTTCCGTCAGCGTAAACATCGGTGAAACTGTATACTGTTTTCTTACCCGCAGGTTCATCATTTGTACTTTCGGAAGAATCACCGGCATTAGCGGTATCGCCTTCCGTATCATTGCTTTCCGTATCATTGCTTTCGGATTTACCGGCTCCAATATCAAACTTAAGATCATTTATTGCGTCAATCGATTTGTTGAGAGAATCAAGATCTATGTCCGTATTTAGATCGTTACCTGTATCGGATGTGTCTTTAGTCTCCGGATAAGATGATTCTTCATTTGAGTTATTTAAGTCATCCTTAATGCTCGTCCGCGGGCCCTCCTTTTTACAGCCCGTAAGGGACATGGCCGCTGTAAGGATGGCCGCTGCGACCAAAACCGTTTTCCGGGACCTTAAATACATGTTCATTTCATTATTTCCTTTCACTGGTTCTTTTATAATTTTGTACTCAACAATCTGATATTCTATCACACATCTGCGCTATGGATGCCATCCGCACTGCAAGGTATTCATAGATATGCGTCTGTTATTTTGCTTTTATATTTACCGATATGGTGTCATAGAGGGTTGCATCCTCTATACTTACTGCCTTTACGGTTACCTTGCCCTCCTTGATGCCTTTAATAACACCCTTGTCGGTGATCGACGCTTCCCCATCATTATTTGTCACCTTGAATCTGACCCCGGGATCTGCCGGCCTGCCATTTTGCCATTTTGTCTTTATCGTTAGCGTTTTACCGATGGCAAGGCTTGTATCGTT
>JBGUQP010000445.1:0-34414 GCA_045131145.1 Lachnospiraceae bacterium
ACCTCTCTATTTGACTTGCACATAAACATATCCGGTAATAAAGGCAGGTTTCTATCCGACCATTCCGCTGCCAGATCGGGATCCTTAGATTCAAAATCGTTAAAACCCCTGAGCAACTTATTCCCTGAACAGTACGGACATCCGGATCCCTTGACCCTGTTCTTTATTATCGCCTGCCACTCATGACCGCAGGATCCAACCCACCATACCTTCTTGCTCGATCCAAGAGTATAATTATCCGGCATCAGCTCATTTCTGTCAGACCATTGTGCTGCAAGCTCCGGCATACCTTCCGATAAAAGTTCCTTCATACCTTAAACCTCAGCAAGATCACCCACAAAATCCTTTATGGTTAGTATCCCTTCCGTAAGGAAAATTGTTATCGGCTCCGGTAATATCATAAGTCCGGCTGCAACTCCTATCATGACCATCATCTGCCTGGTACTGTCAAACTCTCTGAACACAAACAGGAGGAGCGCTAACCCAAACAGAATAATACCTGTCAGCCATCCTGCTCCCTTAAGCAGGCTTCCTACAATACCTATAATAAAATAGGCTATAGTAAGCGGTATCTGGATTATGAAAACTATCAGCTTAAGCAGTATTTTTAATATGATTTTCATTGCGAGCACTCCTCGTTCCGTTCCATCAAAATGTGGACATTTTGTCCACATTTCACTTTATCACTTTACTGTCCTAAAATGTGGACATTTTGTCCACATTTTGTCATCACCCTGATGCAGCATAAGTATTACTGTTGTATTCAGCATTATAATAGCTGCCTTTTGTTGCAAGCGAGTTAAATATCGTAGCCCTAAGATAACTTTTGATATTACCGATCTTTGCTTTGGTATTATTAAGGCATAACAGCATATAGTTGATATGTTCACGATTTATTCGGAACATCCTGGATTTAACATAATCACTGTCCAATTCCTTGCTTGATATCCTGATCTTTGGACTGTCATCAAGCATGATCTCCACCATCTGCTCCACGATATCATCAACCCTGTAAATATCAACTTCTTCACATTCTTCAAGATAATCGTACTGAATCTGTTTCTTTATGCCCTCTCTGAATATAACTGCTCTATTGTTCTCATCTATCCATCCTATCCCTTCATTCGGTAAGTCTTTTTTAAGCCGGGACAGGTATACTTCAAAATACCTGTCATGATAAGATGAGATAGGATTATTATTATATTTATTATTATTTATATCTGTATTACTATGACCCCCAAAATTTACCGTTCCATTACCCCCAGTTTCTACCATTCCATTACCCCCAAAATCTACTGCTCCATTACCCCCAATTTCTACCGGTATGTGATGTTTACTGGCTTCCGGAGCTTCGGATTTCATCATTTTTTCTTCGATATCCTCCCTCTGAACATATTTTTTATCATTTTTGCTTTTCTCATTACGGTAATTTTTACCGGTATGGAGAGCTTTTTCTCTCAACTCTGGAGTAATAAAATTCTTAACATATAAAATGTTCCCCTGCCCAAGACCTACCTTAACCTTTTCAACCAGTCCCATTTTTTCTACTCCGTTCAAATAGGTTGTTGCTGTTTTCTCAGAAATGTTCAGTGTCTTCTGAATCTCCTGGATCTTGTAACGGATATATACTTTGTTATCTTCATCAATCCATCCATGTTCTTTAGACAGGTTCATCCGATCAAGAAGCACCCCATAAAGTATGATAGATCCCAATGTCATCTCCTCAAACATAGGATCCGTCAGCATAATCTTAGGGATACGGATAAAGGCGAACTGCTGACTCTCCTCTCCATAATAGTAATCAAAAGCATTCCCCTCATTCATTAATCTCACTCTCCTCCTGACTGGATTTCCACTGATCTAAAAGCTCAAATATTATTCCCTCTATATCTTCCTGCGTAAAATATGGAGGAAAATACTCTGACAGTTGCTTATCCGATATTACAAGCTTCCTGGGCTTAGGCTTAAAAACATCTTTATTAAGGATATAATCCGTAACATCCTGATTAAGGTTGCCTTCCTCGTCTAATTCCTTGAGTTGAACAACAACGCTTGTATTAATTGGTCCTCCTATACTCACATGTTCGTAAACCCATTGCTGTACTTCCTGGCGCAAACCCGAAATTTCCAATGCTATCCCTATATTTATCTTCTTATTATCAAGCGATTCCATCAGTTCCGGGAGAAGATTATTAAGAGAAAGATATCTTTGGACCTGCCTACCTGAAAGACCGGCACTTTGACCAGCAATATCCCTACTCCTGTTTCCAAACCTAGATCCATACTTCATAAGGTTATTAAGCGAATCTATTTTCATCTTCAATGATTTTGCCCGCTCACTGGGATACAGGAACTCTCTCTGGATGTTGGCGTCCACCATGAGCACCGTGGCTTCATCATCATTCAGATCTCTTATAACTGCCGGTACAGCACTTAATCCTGCCCTTACGGCTGCATGCGTGCGCCTGTGTCCGGAAATAAGTTCATACATATCACCGGACGGACGCACGATAACCGGAGACATGATCCCGTTATCCCTAATGCTTTCTACCAATTCATCCATCTTGTCATCATCTATTACCTTGAACGGGTGATTTTTAAAGGGTTTAAGCTTATCTATCGGGATCTCCCTTATTTCATCCCTGTTGATCTTCTCCTTAAGACCGCCATCCATCAGTAATTCATCTAGACTGTTATCAAAATCCTTATTGAGTACGATCTCCTTCCTAGCCTTAGCCATTTGCAAGCACCCCCTTTGCTATCTCCAGATAATTCTTTGCTCCCTGTGAATTTCCGCTATATGAATGGATGCTCACACCTTCGGATGCGGCCTCTGCGATAGCAACGGCATTGGGAATTGTAAGATCATAAATGTTTATCTCGTCACCATATGCATTTCTTACCGCTTCCTTATTTCTCTTGGTATTGTTGAACCTGCCAGTGTCCATGGTGAACAGGATCCCTTCTATTCTAAGATCAGGATTAAAGCGCTTCTTTATGCTCCTTACGCTACCTATGATCTCCTGCAGGCCATCTATACCGAAGTACTCAGCCTTGGTTGGGATTATCACACCGTCGGCTGCGGCAAGAACATTTATGTTCATCATCCCGAAGGCTGGTGAACAATCGATTATGATCACTTCATATAAATCTCTGAGCTTATCAATATATCCTTTAAGAACCAGCTCCGGGCTATCTGCAGAGTTAAGGGCTATGCCGCTTACAAGCTTATTCGAAGGTATAACATCAACTCCCTCTTCGCTTGTAAGCACGGCCTCCCTGGGATCATAATCATATCCCATGATTTCGTTCTCCAACATATCCTTAAGAGTCACCCTCTGGCTCTTGGGAAAACCGAACCCTATCGTAAGATGCCCCTGACTGTCCGAATCCACTGCCAACACCTTCTTACCTAACTTCACAAATGCTACCGCAAGATCTATCGCGGATGTTGTTTTCCCACACCCGCCCTTAAAATTGGCTACTGCTAAGACTTTACTCATTATCCACACCCTCCTTCACATCAACTTCAGAATATGCCCTCAGATATTTATCCGATCCTTGGATTGTAAGCATTTCCGAGAAGGATATTACCTCGCACATACCTATTTCCTGACAGAATTCCATCATCCGGCGGAATCCATCAATTTTCTCAGGCGTAGACATCATTCGTACTTTAACTATTTCTTCTGTCTTCCGGGATGAAGCAAAACTGCTCTGCTGATCTTCTATCCAGGAAGTTTTTCTCTCATACCTCTTTTTTTCGTATCCGCTGGCGCGATACTTCTTTTTTCTCCAAGCATTATTTTTCGTCGTGGTTCTTTTTGACATTTCAGTCTTCCTCCTTTGATTTGATTGTGACCATAACGCAAAAAGGACGTCTTCCTATAACCTTATTGATTATAAAAAGACGTCCTGATGATCCGGATTCTCTTTCGTTGGATCTCAACCACAACTAATATATTCACTTACCTCTCCACACTGAAAAAAGTATTATTGGCTCATATTCAGTACCATTTTATACTTAAAAGTTGTGGAAAAGTTGTATTTCGGCTCGTACACCTGTTCTATATGCTTATTTCCTTATTACCTCATAGTCTCTAAAACCCGCTTATTTACTGGATTTTTGAGTTTCTTCTGTCAGAAGTTTTTTACTTCTTCTAACTCAAGGTCTTTAATGTCGGGAAGAATAGAACCTCCCTTATACTTGGACTATCCGTCAGCAGCATGGTCAGACGGTCTATGCCATAGCCTATACCACCTGTGGGCGGCATACCAATCTCGAGTGCATTAAGGAAGTCCTCATCGGTGTGGTTTGCTTCCTCATCGCCTGCTGCCGCAGCTGCGTCCTGAGCCGCAAAACGCTCCCTCTGATCGATGGGATCGTTAAGCTCTGAATAAGCATTGCACATCTCCCATGTATTTATGAAGAGCTCGAACCTCTCAACAAGATCCGGCCTGTCGGGCTTCCTCTTTGTAAGAGGGCTTATCTCGACCGGATGATCCATTACGAAGGTAGGCTGTACCAGATTCTCCTCAACATACTCCTCGAAGAAGAGATTGATGATATCACCCTTCTTATGATAAGGCTCGTAGTGGATGCCCTTCTCATCGGCAAGCTTCTTGGCTGCCTCGGTATCGGGAATCTGATCGAAATCGATCCCCGCATATTTCTTTATCGCATCTATCATGGTGATACGCTCGAAGGGCTTGCCAAAGTCAAGTTCAATATCACCATATTTGAATTTCGTTGTTCCAAGGACTTCCTGAGCCACATGCCTGAACATGTTCTCGGTTAAGTCCATCATTCCGTTATAATCGGTATATGCCTGATAGAGCTCCATCAGTGTGAACTCGGGATTGTGCCTTGTATCAAGACCTTCGTTCCTGAACACGCGGCCTATCTCATATACCCTTTCAAGTCCGCCCACAATAAGCCTCTTAAGATAGAGCTCAAGTGATATACGAAGCTTAAGATCCTCATCCAGTGCATTGAAGTGGGTCTCAAAAGGCCTTGCTGCCGCACCGCCTGCATTTGAAACAAGCATGGGAGTCTCAACTTCCATGAATCCCTGGTCATCTAAATATCTTCTTATTGAAGAAATGATCTTCGACCTCTTTATAAATGTATCCTTTACTTCAGAATTCATGATAAGATCGACATATCTCTGTCTGAAGCGAAGGTCAGTATTGGTCATACCGTGGAACTTCTCGGGAAGTATCTGGAGTGACTTGGACAGAAGAACGATCGATTCTGCATGGACGGATATCTCACCCGTCATGGTCCTGAAAACATATCCCTTTATACCAACGATATCACCTATATCATATTTCTTAAAATCAGCGTAAGCTTCCTCGCCTACAGCATCCCTTGCCACGTAGGCCTGGATATTGCCGGGCTTGTCCTGGACATTGCAGAAAGCAGCCTTACCCATTATACGCTTGCTCATGATACGGCCGGCGATGCTGACATTAATGGGCTGGGCATCCATAATGGCACGCTTCTCGTTATAATCAGCCTTCTTAGCTTCCCTTGCGGCTGCCTCATCCATACCAGATACATCCACCGGCGCACGATCGCCTATAAGTTTTGCCTCAAGCTCCTCATACTCGGCCTTGGCATCAACGGAATGATGGGTCTGGTCGTATTTGGTTATGACAAAAGGATCCTTGCCTGCTGCCTGAAGGTCGGCAAGCTTATCCCGCCTTACCTTTAGAAGCTGTCCTATATCCTGCTGCTGTTCACTTTTATTTTCCATTGCTTATCCTCTAAGTTTTCTCTGAATGTCGGGTGATGCCCCCTCACATTCGTTCAGCGGCCTTTCGTCAGAGCCATCTTGAATTATGCTTCGCATAATGGCTCTTCCTCTTAATAATCCTTATCCCCGGGCCTGATTATCTGAAGGACCTTATACTTAAGGTCTCCGGCCTGGGTCTCAACAGTTACGGTCTGTCCCTTCTTGGCACCGATAAGGGCCTTGCCGACGGGTGATTCGTTGCTGATCTTACCTTTAAGTGAGTCAGCCTCTGTTGAACCTACGATCTTATATTCAAGATCCTCTTTAAATTCCATATCCCTTATCTTAACCTTGCAGCCGATACTGATCTTGCCTGTATCAACTTCCTCATCAAGGACTACTTCGGCATTCTTAAGGATCTTCTCTATCTCCTCGATACGAGCCTCGATATCACGCTGCTCATCCTTGGCTGCATCGTACTCGGCATTCTCGGATAAGTCACCCTGCTCACGGGCTTCCTTTATCTTCTGTGCAACCTCGGCCCTTCTTACAACCTTAAGATCATGGAGTTCCTCCTCCAGCTTCTTAAGACCCTCATAAGTTAAGATATTTTTCTTCTCCATTACATCCATCTTATCATCCTCTTGATCATTCTCATGATTTACTGTTCTGCCATAGACTGCCTGCATGTAGCAGTTCCTTCCTATGACGAATCTACACTTGCGTAAGTATACTCCATCCCGTCTGTCAATGTCAAGGATTCGCTTGATTTTCACGCTTACAGGCTTTCCATGATAAGCGTTACCAGATCATCGTAGCTTGTCATTTCATTCATCCGGCCACGAAACCTGGAAGATCCCTTAAGGCCCTGGGTATACCAGGCAGCATGTTTTCGCATCTCCCTTATCCCTATGTATTCACCCTTGCACTCAATGAGCATCTTCCCGTGAATGAGGATCATCTGTTTACGCTCTTCTATTGTCGGACCGCTGTAATCAAGCCCCTCATCTGCCATGGCAAGGGCTTTAAATATCCAGGGATTACCCTGACATGCACGCCCTATCATGACTGCATCGCAACCTGTTTCTTCTATTATATTATGTGCGCTTACAACGTCCTTTACATCTCCGTTACCTATGACCGGGATACTCACGGCTTCCTTGACCTGCCTTATTATGTCCCAATCGGCAGTTCCCGAATAATACTGGTCCCTTGTCCTTCCGTGAACGGCTACTGCAGCCGCTCCCGATTCCTGCGCTATATGGGCCATCTCGACGGCATTTACATGGTCTTCGTCAAAACCCTTGCGGATCTTGACGGTAACAGGCTTATCAATTGACTTTGCAACTGCTTCTATTATCTTTCCGGCAAGCAGCGGATCCTTCATAAGGGCCGATCCCTCATGGTTATTCACTACCTTGGGTACCGGACATCCCATGTTTATATCAAGAATGGAAAATGGACGGTCCTCAATCCTTTTAGCCATATCTCCCATTATCTTTGGATCAGAGCCGAAGAGCTGTAAGGACACGATATCCTCCTCATCAGAAATCTCCATCAGAAGGTCCGTGTTCTTGTTATTATAGTAGATTGCCTTGGCACTGACCATTTCCATACAGGTCATACCTGCACCCAGTCTTGCGCATAACACACGAAATGGCAGGTCACAAACCCCTGCCATCGGTGCCAGTATCCATTTATTTTTTAATTCTACGCTTCCTATCTTCACCATTTATCTGTTCTTACCATATATGATACGGAGTCCTTCAAGTGTCAGATCCGCATTGTATTCATCTATCATATCGGTCTCATCGGCTATGGCCCGCCCAAGGCCCCCCGTAGCAACAACCTTAAGGTTCTCATATCCCGAAGCCTTCTTAAACTGCCTGATAATATACTCGGCCTGTCCTATCTGGCCGTACATAAGGCCCGCCTGCATGGACGTTATTGTGTCCTGAGCCATTATTGATTTAGGCTTTACGATCTCAATCTCGGGAAGCTTGGCTGCTCCTTCTGAAAGGGCCTTGGCCGATATCCTTATACCAGGTGCCGTAACCCCGGCAACGAAGTGTCCTTCAGCGGATACAAGATCATAGGTCGTGGCCGTACCGTAATCAAGCACGAGGACCGGACCGCCGTAGAGCTCATATGCTGCTACCGCATCTACTATCCTGTCGGAACCCACTTCTTTGGGATTTGCCGTGTCAATCCTTATACCTGTCTTGGTTCCGGGACCAACGATAAGAGGCTCCAACTTAAAATACTTAACGATGCTGCTCGTGAGCGAATGCATTACACCCGGAACAACGCTTGCAATGATAACACCCTTAATATTCGAAACCTTGATTCCCTGCCTCTCGATAAGCTCCTCGAGCAGGGTTCCGTATTCATCGGAAGTACGGGGAAGCTTGGTCGTTATACGGAAGTGCCCCCTCATCTTCTCATTCTCATAAACTCCTATCGTTATGTTTGTATTTCCTACATCGATAACAAGTAACATATCCTCTCCCAATCCCGCCTAAGGGCGCTTATATAAGTACATTTAATCATCTTCTGACAGTAATGCTGAAGGATCCTCTTTTAATATAAATACCCTGTAATAAAGGGTTAAGCTCTCCATTAGCTCCTGTTTCTTCCTTAATATCTCCTTAACGAGCAGACCCGAACTTATCTCGTCATAGAGGATGTCTTCTTCATCAGCATTTGTCTTAATGCTTAAGTTCCCTTCCGGATCGTATTCAAAGGTTACGACCCCGCCCACTTCCTCGGTAAAGAGAACACATATGATATGAAGGTCATCCTTTATGGATTCGGGAAGGCCGTTAAACTTCTCGTTAAAATAGTATTTTTTTTCGTAAGCATTGGCACCGCACAGTACCGTCGTTTCTTCCATATTAAGGAATCCTTTATAAATTCGTATAACACAGTACTGCAACAGTTCCCAGCAATACCGTCAGCATGGCGAAGACCACTGCAAATCCTGAACCTGCCCTCACCTTCTTTATACAGTTAAGCAGAGTCAGTATGGCTCCGAAAGCAAATATATGCATCAAATATATACCCGATACCAGTCCCACCGAAGTAAGCAAGACCATTATGAGTATGGTGGCGGACAGGATCGTATTTATAAGGTCGATCACAAATCCCCGTCCCCGCAGTACATTTTTAATATACATTTTTGCTTCTTTATTCATATTATTATGTAAGAAATACTTCGTATTTCTTTTGAACACGCTCGCCGCTAAGGCATCATAAGGAATCCACCGCAAGCGGTACCCCTTATGATATTGATATTACCCAAGTGTGGCTGCCATTACCGCCTTTATCGTATGCATCCTGTTTTCGGCCTCATCAAATACGACCTGAGAATACTTCTCAAAGACCTCATCGGTCACTTCCATCTCTGTAAGGTTAAACTTCTCACCCATCTCCCTGCCTATCTCGGTCTTAAGATCATGGAAGGCCGGCAGACAATGTAAAAAGATAGCATTCTTTTTCGCATGGTTCATGATGTCCATGGTCACCTTATAAGGAGTAAGATCTTTTATCCTCTCCTCCCATACTTCTTCAGGCTCACCCATGGATACCCATACATCTGTATATATAACATCGGCATCCCTAACGGCCTCATAAGCATCTTCGATAAAGTCAACCGTACCGCCGCTTATCTCGCAGAATCCCTTACATTCCTCTATAAGCTCCGGATTCGGGAAATACTTCTTAGGAGCCGCCGCAACAAAATGCATGCCCATCTTCGAACAGGTCACCATCAGGGAATTACCCATGTTGTATCTTGCATCACCCATATATACAAGCTTACGGCCTTCAAGTGAGCCAAGGTGTTCACGGATCGTAAGAAGGTCAGCTAACATCTGTGTGGGATGATATTCATTGGTAAGCCCGTTCCATACGGGTACTTCGGCATATTTAGCCAGTTCCTCGACCTTCTCCTGGCCGTATCCCCTGTATTCTATACCGTCAAACATCCTCGAGAGGACACGTGCGGTATCAGCAAATGACTCTTTCTTGCCTATCTGGGCACTCTTGGGTTCAAGATAGGTGGTTCCTATACCCATATCATGAGCCGCAACCTCAAATGAACACCTGGTCCTGGTGCTGGTTTTCTCAAATATAAGGGCAACATTCTTACCAGTATATACACGGTCGAAGATACCCCTCTTCTTCTTGTCCTTAAGCTCAGCTGCCAAATCAAGAAATTCCAGTATCTCCTCCTTGGTAAAATCCTTAAGTGTTAAAAAATCACGGCCCTTAAGACTCATATCGATCCACCTTCCCTGATGATATTGAAAATAAAAAAGATAGAGTTAATATTACACTAAAACAAAAGGTGGTGCAATATGCACCACCTGAATTTCAATTATTTATCGTAAGGGATCCACCACTTAGTGATACCCTTATGGCATTTACCAGAATACATGGTTTCCGATAACCTGTCCCTGGTATCCCGAACTTACCGGCCTGAACCTTACGGCTCCGCCTACATATGATGTACCTGCTAAAGCTGCCTGAGCTGCCTGTACACATATTGCCTTGGGACCCTGTGCACATATCTGAGCCACCTTACCCGATCCTGCCGGTGAGAACTGGCCCTTTGCATATATTACCGAATACAGGGAATTACCGAACCTTCCGGTACGAAGCCTGTTCATTACCACATTACCAACGGCAACCTGGCCTTCGAAAGGCTCATATCCCGCCTCACTCTGGATAAGCGATGCAAGAAGTGTCAGATCATCATATGATGCTGCTGCCACATTGCTTGCTACAGTTACGGCTTCACCTGATGAAGGAGCTGATGAAGAACCTCCGCTCTTTTGAGCCGTATTGCTGTCTACAGCTTCCCTTGCCTTCTTATCGGCTTCTTCCTTAGCCCTTATCGACTCAATGGTCTCGCCCTTGCCGATCCAGTCCTCTATATCAACGTATTCGCTTGAAACGTAACCTACGGTTCCGTCAGAGAACTCAACAGATACCCAGTCACCAAGATCCTCAACTACTTCGATCGTATCTCCTTCAGCAAGCAGATCGTAAATACCTGCATCCTGACTGGCTTCCTTCCTTACTCTTAAACAGGAAGTCTTGGAGGTGGCAACCTTCTGTACTGCCGAATCAGCTAACCTCTTGGCATCTGCATCAAACAGGAGATAATCGTTCTTGACCCAGCCTGTAACCTTACCTGTTTCGATCTTGGTCCAGCCCTGGCCCCTCTCGAGTATCTTACCTGCACATTCTTTATATAATTTTCCTACGATGTCCGATTCCTCCGATGATGAAGCCCTGATATTAACAGCCTCCTCAACATTGGCCATTGCAAGGTCCTTATAGCTTATACCTGCAATCTCTCCGGACAGATCTACAGCAGTAGATCCCGTTTCATTTCCTTGTTCATCGATCCTGATATCAATCGAACTTCCGGCAGTTTCGCCTACCTTGATATCAATGGTCGAATCCGACCCTTTACTTACAGATGCGGTATCCTTGACCGTCATCTTGGCAGAAGCAACTGTATACGATTTGGTTATCGTTTTCCCCGTCGCCCAAACATTCTGCATACTCCCCTGCGTTATGACTGCTACGACTACCCACGCCGTCACTGCCGCCATAAAAGCATGCATTCTGTTTTTCATTTTTCCTGCTCCTTATTAATGACCCAATCCCATAAATTGTGGTTCCCCTTAATACCTATACCACATGATGTGATTTGTTACAAAACTGTTACAATTTTAGGGGTCATCGACCTATACTATAGCAGGAAAAAATAAAAATGTCAAATATTTGTAATTAAAATGTAATAATTACAGGCTTCTCGATTTATCGGCACATGCCCTTTCGGCTTCTATGACTGCCGACCTGAAGCCCATATTTTCAAGAACCGCTACCGCATCAATGGTAGTTCCGCCCGGCGAACATACCATGTCCTTAAGATCTGCGGGATGCCTGCCTGTCTCAAGTACCATCTTCGCACTTCCAAGTACTGCCTGGGCGGCCATCTCATAGGCCGTCTTCCTGGGAAGGCCCTCTGCAACCGCACCGTCAGCCATGGCTTCTATGAGCATGAATACATAAGCAGGCGAAGATCCGCTGACTGCAACCACGGCATCCATCTGGGCCTCGCTCACCTCATAAGCCCTGCCGAAAGAATTAAGTATCGTAAGGACTCTCTTAAATTCATAATCAGTGACCAGCTCGTTACGGCATACTCCTGTGCATCCTTCTCCAACAAGTGCGGGGGTGTTGGGCATGCATCTTACAAGCTTAACCGGCTTACCGTATTTTTCCCTAAGCCAGGCTAAAGTTTTGCCGGGTGCAATGGATATGATGACCGTATTATCATCTATGCTGTCCTTTATATCCTCGATAACAGCTTCATATACCTGGGGTTTTACCGATGTCACAAGTATGTCGGCCTCTGCCGCCTCTTTATTTGAGCCTGCTGCCTTAATGCCAAACTTCTTAACTATCTCCTCTGTTCTCTCATGGCTTGCATCAGCTCCCGATATTTCCGAGGCTTCAACCACATGATTGGCGATTATCCCTCCTATCATGGCACTCCCCATGTTTCCAAGTCCGATAAATCCTATCTGCATTTTCTCTTCCTCCCTTATGATAACTTATACATCATAACTGCTGCCGCGACCGCTGCATTGAGCGACTCCACCTGTCCCTTCATTGGGATCCTTACAAGCTCATCTGCCTTTTTTGATATCTCCACGCTAAGACCTGCTGCCTCATTACCTATCATCACGGCCAACCTGTTACCGTAATCCACTCTTTTCGTTAAGTCTTGTCCGTTTAAGTGGGCAGCCAGAAACTTAACTCCCTCCTTCTTAAGAAGGTCAATATCCTTATTAAGATCTGCACTGTATATGACAGGAACCCGGTAGATCGACCCCATGGTCGACCTTATGACCTTGGGATTGTATACATCCACGGTACCTTCGCTCGCCAGCATAAAGTCATAGCCTGCTGCCTCCATGGTCCTTATCATGGTCCCAAGGTTCCCCGGATCCCTTATGTTCTCAACAACCAAAACCCTAAGGTCACCTTCCTTATGGTCTAGGACCATTTTTTCTATATCTTGTGGGGCATTTTCGATAACACACAATATTCCCTGAGGGGTCACTGTGTCCGAAATCTTATTAAAGACTTTATCATTGACTGTCTCATATCCGCTGTTCTTTAGTTTATTTAAGCATTCCCTGTATAAGTCCGACTCAGGATCCGATCTCTTATTTTTGGTAACGTGTGTGATTTTATCAAGAAGACCTTCATTTACGTATACTTCCCTAATACGTGCTAAAGGCGCCTCGATGAACATCTTAACGCCTTCAGCTACGAATGCATTCTGCTCACGCCGCGCCTTACTGCCTGTACATAACTTTATTATATTCTTTATCTTATTGTTGGTCGTACTCGTTATCATTGCTAAATGCTCAGTGACTTGGTTACCTCATACTCGTATTCGGGAATATCCTTCTGCATTGCCAGTGCTTCATCAATATCAAAATCACAATACTCGCCGTGCTTGTATCCCACTACCCTGTTGGTCTTGCCCGCACACAAAAGATCTGCCGCATAGGCACCCATCATGGAAGCATAGTAGCGGTCCTTACAGGTGGGTGATCCGCCGCGCTGCATATACCCTAAGATCGTTGCCCTTGTCTCAACACCTGTTGCTGCTTCTATCCTTCTTGCCATGGATGTTGAATGTCCTATACCCTCCGCATTTATTATAAGATGATGGGTCTTACCCTTCTTGCGGTTGTTTATGATATTGTTGATTATCTCCTGCTCCTTGTACTGGTATTTCTCGGGAAGAAGGATATCCTCGGCACCCGATGCAACACCGCACCAAAGGGCTATGTAACCGGCGTTCCTTCCCATAACCTCTATGATGGAGCATCTCTCATGGGATGATGATGTATCCCTTACCTTATCTATTGCCTCCATGGCTGTATTGACCGCAGTATCAAAACCTATCGTATAATCGGTGCAGGCAATGTCAAGGTCTATAGTTCCCGGTATTCCTATGGTATTTATCCCATGAGCAGCAAGAGCCTGGGCACCACGGTATGACCCGTCACCACCTATGACAACAAGGCCGTCGATACCGTATTTATGACATATATCAGCACCTTTCTTCTGACCTTCCTCTGTCTTGAATTCCTCACACCTTGCGGTACGAAGGATCGTACCTCCCTTTTGGATGATATCCGATACATCCCTTGGGCTCATCTCATTTAACTCCTCGTTAAGGAGTCCCTGATAACCCTTCTGTATTCCTATCACCTTTTTACCGCTTGCAATGGACCTGCGCACTACCGCCCTTATCGCTGCGTTCATGCCGGGTGCATCGCCTCCGCTTGTAAGGACTGCAACCGTTTTGATCTCTTTAGCCATGAGTTTTCCCTCCTAAAGTACCCTTATTGATTATCATACTTCATTTGCGCTTTTCAGACAACCTTAACATTGCCTTCCCCGAAAATACCTTCAAGCTTACCGGTAAGCTCTTCATCCGCGCGAACGCTGTAGCGGCCTGTAAGTTCCTTCTTCTGTTTAGTTTCTTCTATATATATTACCACGATATCATGACCATCCGATTCTTCGATCGCCTTATAGAGCTCATCCTGTCTTTTTGTGAAGTCCTCTCTGGTCTTTATCCTTATCCACAGCTTCCTCGGCATTCTCTCAAAGGGGACCACCTGCTCACAGATGACCTTGGCATCCTTCTCCTCTTCAACCGAAGCTCTTCCCTTTATGAACACCTTACAGTCTTCCCTAAGATACTCACCGTTTTTCTCATAATCGGTGGGCCATACGATGACCTCGACTGTTCCTAACAGGTCTTCAAGACTTAAAAAGGCCATCTTTTTACCGTTCTTGGTGTATTTTATGGTGGCTGTCTCTATAACCCCGCCGACCGTGACTTTGGCATTATCCCCTACTTTTACCGTTTTTGTTTCCTCATCATAGGCAAAATCGATCGTCGTATTGGTAACATTCTTACGCCACATACCCTCGTATTCATCAAGAGGATGTCCGCTTACATAAATGCCCAGTATTTCCTTTTCAAAGGCAAGCAGTTCATCCTTTTCATACTCTCCGATCTCCGGCATCTTTAACTCGTAGTCTTCCTTATCTTCATCGGGTATGATGTCAAAAAGGGACATCTGTCCGGCATAACCTGACTTCTTCTCACTTGCTATGGAATCCATGATCTGGGAATAAACAGCCATCTTCTGTCTGCGGGTACCGGGAAGGCTGTCCATGGCTCCTGCCTTAATAAAGTTTTCTATTATCCTCTTATTAACGTCACCCGATAAGCGGTCTATGAAGTCTTTAAGGCTTCTGAAGGGTCCGTTTTCATTTCTGTTAGATACTATGCCCTCGATCACGGGCCAGCCTACTCCCTTTATGGAAGCTAGACCGTACCTTATATCATTTCCGGATACTGAAAAACCCGCCACACCTTCATTAATATCGGGCGGCAGGATCCTAATGCCCATGGATTTGCATGTATATATATAGAAGGAAACCTTATTGAAGTTATCTATGACCGAGGTCATTAGGGCAGCCATAAACTCAACCGGATAATAATGCTTAAGCCAGGCCGTCTGGTAGGCGACCACGGCATATGCAGCTGCATGGGATTTATTGAAGGCGTACTTGGCGAAGTCCATCATCTCGTCATATATATGGTTGGCAACAGATTCGCTTATCCCTTTAGATACGCAGCCGGGAACCCCTTCCTCTGCATTTCCGTAAACGAAGTTCTTCCTCTCCTTCTCCATGACTGACTGCTTCTTCTTGCTCATGGCACGCCTTACAAGGTCGCTCCTTCCGAGTGTATATCCGCCAAGATCACGCACTATCTGCATAACCTGTTCCTGGTATACTATACAGCCATAGGTAGGTTTAAGTATCGGTTCAAGCTGAGGACAGTCATAGGTTATGGTGTTCGTTGCATTCTTGCCCTTTATATACTGGGGAATAAAATCCATAGGACCCGGCCTGTAGAGGGATATGCCCGCTATTATATCCTCCATGGACTTAGGCTTAAGTTCCTTCATGAAGGATTTCATTCCTCCGCTCTCAAGCTGGAAGATGCCGTCGGTCTTTCCTGTCCCTATATATTCAAATACTTCTTTATCATCATAGTCGATGGAAGCCATATCAATAACCCTGCCTTCACTTTCCCCGGCAAGTCTTGATGCTTCTTTTATGACTTCAAGATTCCTAAGACCCAAAAAATCCATCTTAAGAAGGCCTAACTCCTCAAGTGTTGTCATGACATACTGGGTGGTTATGGTACCGTCCGATCCCCTTGATAAAGGTACGTATTCATCCGCTGCTTCAGGACAGATGACAACTCCCGCAGCATGCATGGACGTATTCCTCGGAAGGCCTTCAAGCCTCATGCACATGTCTATGAGTTTTCTGGCCTGGTCATCACCATCGTAGGTCTTTTTAAGATCCTGTCCGTAATCAAGTGCCTTCTGAAGAGTGATGTTTAACTCGTTAGGTACCTGCTTGGCAAGGGAGTCACAATAAGAATAGGGCAGATCCATGGCCCTTCCCACATCTCTTATAACGCCTTTCGCTCCCATGGTACCGAATGTTACGATCTGGACCACCTTCTCCTTGCCGTACTTCTCCACTACATAATCTATGACCTTCTGCCTGCCTACCGGTTCAAAGTCAATATCTATATCGGGCATAGTCACGCGTTCGGGATTAAGGAAGCGCTCAAAGAGAAGATTATATCTTATAGGCTCTACATCTGTTATTTTAAGGCAGTAGGATACAATACTGCCTGCAGCCGATCCACGACCCGGTCCTACCGCAACATCATGGGTCTTGCCGTAATTTATGAAGTCCCACACTATAAGGAAATAGTCTACAAAGCCCATTGTATTTATGGTGTCAAGCTCATACTCGAGCCTGTCCTTAAGCTCTTCTTCCCTTCCGGGATAGCGCTCTGAAAGTCCCTTAAAACAGAGTTCCCTTAAATATTCATATGAGGTGTAACCCCCCGGGATATCAAAATGAGGGAGCTTATAGGATCCGAATTCTATTTCTACATTACACCTGTCGGCAATCTTCTGTGTATTTTCCAGAGCTTCAAGAGCATAGGGGAAGAGAGCCTTCATCTCTTCTTCCGATTTTACATAGAACTGACCTCCCTCGTAGCGAAGCCTGTCTTCATCCTGGACCTTTTTGCCGGTCTGGATACACAAAAGGATATCGTGGCTCTCCGCATCTTCCGCATAGGTGTAATGAACATCATTGGTAGCGATAAGGGGGATGTTTAATTCCCTGCTCATACGCAGTAGGTCCGTGTTTACATTCTTCTGATCCAGAATACCGTGATCCTGAAGCTCCAGAAAGTAATTGCCTTCACCAAATATCTCCAAGTGCTTAATGGCTGCCTCTTTTGCCTCATCATACAGTCCCTTGGCAAGGAGTCTCTGGACTTCTCCTGCAAGACAGGCTGATGAGCATATGATACCCTCATGGAATTCCCTTAATACATCCATGTCAACCCTGGGCCTGTAGTAGAATCCTTCAGTAAAACCACGGCTTACTATTTTGCAGAGATTTAAATAACCCTTGTTATTTTCTGCCAGCAGGATAAGATGATGATATCTGTCATCTCCGGGGCTTGCTTCCTTATCAAACCTGCTGCCGGGTGCCACATAGATCTCGCAGCCTATGACCGGCTTGATACCGGCTTCCCTTGCAGCCCTGTAGAAGTCAATAACCCCATACATTACACCATGATCGGTAATGGCTGCGGCATTCATCCCCAGCTCTTTTACTCTCAGTACGTATTCCTTTATTTTGTTGGACCCGTCAAGGAGCGAGTACTCCGTGTGGGTATGCAGATGAACAAATGACATAACTATCTCCGACTGATTTTCTACTAATTATAATATCACAAGATCAGAGCAAAAGACAGAAGAAGCGTTCTGCCTTTTTCGCAGAACGCTTCTCTCCAAAATGTTTAATCATGATTTGTTAAGTCGTGTTTAAACCTACAGATACTTCTTGAGATCATCGACCTTGTTGAGAGCCTCCCAGGGAAGGTCAAGATCGTTACGTCCGAAATGTCCGTATGCAGCCGTCTGCTTGTAGATGGGACGACGGAGGTTGAGCATCTTGATTATACCTGCAGGACGAAGATCGAAGTTCTCCCTTACGATCTCAACGAGCTTATCATCCGAAAGCCTGCCTGTTCCGAAGGTGTCGATCATGATCGATGTAGGCTGTGCTACACCGATAGCGTATGAGAGCTGTATCTCACACTTATCGGCAAGGCCTGCTGCCACGATATTCTTGGCAACGTATCTTGCGGCATAAGCCGCTGACCTGTCAACCTTTGTGCAGTCCTTACCCGAGAAGGCACCGCCGCCGTGACGGGCATATCCACCGTAGGTATCAACTATTATCTTACGTCCGGTAAGACCTGCATCTCCGTGAGGTCCTCCGATAACAAAGCGTCCCGTGGGATTTATGAAGAACTTGGTCTTATCATCTATAAGTTCCTTAGGAAGCACCGGATCGAAAACGTACTTCTTAATATCCTCATGTATCTGCTCCTGGGTCACGTCATCGTCATGCTGGGTTGAGAGCACAACTGCCTCAAGCCTTAAGGGCTTACCGTTCTCATCATACTCTACCGACACCTGACTCTTACCATCGGGTCTTAAGTACTTAAGAGTTCCGTCCTTACGCACATCTGTAAGCCTCTTGGCAAGCTTGTGGGCAAGTGAGATGGGATAAGGCATGTATTCCTCAGTCTCGTTGGTAGCAAAACCGAACATCATGCCCTGGTCGCCGGCACCTGTATCAAGGTCATCCTTAAGTGAACCCTCCTTGGCTTCAAGAGCCTTGTCAACACCCATGGCTATGTCTGCCGACTGCTCATCGATGGCAACAAGCACCGCACAGGTATTGCCGTCAAAACCGTATTCACTCTTGGTATAGCCTATTTCCTTTACCGTATCACGGACAACCTTCTGCATGTCAACATAGGCATTGGTAGTGATCTCGCCGGTTATAAGAACGAAACCGGTACAGCATGCAGTCTCACATGCAACGCGGCTCATCGGATCCTGATCCATGCAGGCATCAAGGATAGCATCGGATATGGCATCACATACCTTATCGGGATGACCTTCCGTAACCGATTCAGAAGTAAATAAGTATTTCTCCATGTTTTTCTCCTTTCCTTGCTCTTTTGTGAGCTAAAAAAAGGTCCGCTTGATAAGCGGACCCGACATAAAACCTCATCAAATCCTCTTATTGCTCGATTGCTCGCTCAGGTTGGCACCTTCCTTACGGGGTTGCCGTGGCTTCACAGATCCTATGTATCTCCACCACTCTGAATAAGAGATTCAAAAACAATATTAGATTTTGATCAGATTTAGGATACTATCCCTTCACGTATAAGTCAAGCGTGAAACTGATTTATTTCTTATTTATTCTGGGCGTAATAGTTTATGAGACAGCCCTTAAGTATTATCTCCCTTTCATCATCAGTAAGGTCACCGAGCCTTACAGTAAATTCCTTAAGGTCATCCCCCACAACGTAGCCCTTTATTTCTTCCGTCTTATCTTCGACTGCCTTACGGATCCCCGGGAAGAAGAGATAGTCCTTATTCTTAAAGGGAAGATCGCCCTCTTTAATAAGGAAGGGAAGCATACCCCAGTTAATAAGATTGGAGCGGTATCTCTTGGTTGCGTATTCATTGGCTATATTGGCCCATCCGCCAAGCACCTTCTGACAGGATGCTGCCTGTTCACGGGCTGAACCGTCACCCGGCTTAACCGCAAATATAGTACTTCCGAAGCCTGTGTTGTCCTTGCCTGCATCAGGGAACTCTTTCTTTATATTGTCCATGACCCCCTTAACATCCGCATTGGCTTCACATGGATGTCCTCCGCTTATCCTTGCATCCTCTGCCTTCTTTATCTCCTTGGCAAGACCCACGTAGTTAGGATCCTTCCTTGAAAGGGTAAACTCGGCAAGGCCAAGAGGATTGGACCTGAATGAAGAGGTCTCGCCCGAAGGGATAAGCTCATCCGTTGTGGTAACAGGGTCGTGTATCTCGGATACACACCGAAGTACCAGATTCTCCGGTAATGCGCTCATCTTCGGCCAGTCCTTGATATTGGGACCGAACTTTATCTCCACATCGGGATCTGCCACACCCTTTGAATCAAATACACGATTCTCATATATTGTCTTATCAAAATGATATTTGTATTTCTTAAGAGTACCCTCTTCAATAAACCTGTCTGCGCCTGTAAGGTATCCCTTGTTTGCTGCGGTTGCGGCGATCGAACGGGCATCCATGAGCGCAACCGATGATATCTGTCCGTTCTGGAGCTTACTGCCTTCACGGTTGGGGAAATTTCGGGTCGAATGCCTTATTGAAAAGGCATTATTTGCGGGAGTGTCACCTGCTCCGAAGCAGGGACCGCAGAAGGCAGTCTTAAGCACTGCTCCCGTCTCCATTATCTTAGCTGCACAGCCGTTCTTTATAAGCTCCATATAAACAGGCATCGAAGCAGGATATACGCTAAGCGTAAATTCATCGGATCCTATGCTCGAGCCGCTTAAGATATCGGCTGCTGCACATATATTCTCAAAACCACCGCCGGCACAGCCTGCTATTATTCCCTGGTCAACATAGAGTTTACCGTCCCTAACCTTATTCTTAAGAGTATACTCTACCTGGCCGTCAAGGCTTACAAGTGCCTTCTTCTCAACATCATCAAGGATATCAAGAAGGTTATCGTTAAGTTCATCAATGGTGTATGTATTACTGGGGTGGAAGGGCATTGCTATCATGGGTTTAACCGTTGATAAGTCAACCTCGATAAGACCGTCATAATAAGCCACATCACCGGGGTTAAGCTCCTTATATTCTTCCTTCCTTCCGTGTATATCATAGAATTCCTCTATCTGCTCATCGGTCCTCCAGATGGATGAAAGGCATGTAGTTTCCGTAGTCATAACATCAACACCGATCCTGAAATCAGCACTTAATGATGAAACGCCGGGACCTACAAATTCCATTACCTTATTCTTGACATATCCGTTTTTAAATACAGCACCTATTATGGCAAGGGCAACATCCTGGGGGCCTACACCCGGATTGGGTGCTCCCGTAAGGTATACTGCAACAACACCCGGCCTGTCTATATCATAAGTCCTTAAGAGAAGCTGTTTAACAAGTTCGGGACCGCCTTCACCCACTGCCATGGTTCCCAAAGCTCCGTATCTTGTATGTGAATCGGAACCTAGGATCATTTTACCGCAGCCTGAGAGCATTTCACGGGCAAACTGATGGATGACTGCCTGATGGGGCGGAACATATACTCCGCCGTATTTCTTGGCACAAGTCAGGCCAAACATGTGGTCATCTTCATTTATAGTACCGCCGACCGCACACAGAGAGTTGTGGCAGTTGGTGAGCACATAGGGCATAGGGAACTTCTCAAGGCCCGAAGCACGCGCTGTCTGTATGATACCAACAAAGGTTATATCATGAGATGTAAGCTTATCAAACCGTATCTTAAGCTTATCCATGTTGTCCGAGGTATTATGCTCCTTTAAAATGCCGTAGGCAATGGTATTCTTTACCGCTTCTTCCTTGTCTGCCTGCCTTCCGGCTGCCTCGGCCACTTTAGCTATCGCATCATCCCTGTCAGGAATGATCGTCTTCCCTTTGATAAGATAAACACCGCCATCTTCTAACCTTAACATGACTGTCCTCCTGAATTATTTAAGCTGAAACCGATTTATATGTGTCAGAGTTTAAATCCTGTGAATCTTCCAGTGATAAATGACGCTTTACGGGAAGCAGGGCATGTAAGAGTGCCGATCCCAGGATCATACACGAAATGACCTCTCCTGCTCCTACTGTGAGCATCTGCAGGGGAATCCCTCCCGGGATCTTATATACATATGTAAGTATAAAAGGAATTATAAGGCAATTTGATACAACGGGCGGAATAGTAACAAGGAACTTACTCTTTCTTAAATACCATGAGCCCACCGCACCGATAAGAGTCGCCAGTGAACCGAATATCACATCGGGAAGCATACATCCCGTAATAAGGTTACTTATGAGACATCCTATTGCAAGACCCGGTATGGCAGCCGGTGTGAAAAAGGGCAGTATGGTCATAGCCTCCGAAAACCTTACCTGGATCATACCGCTTGCAAGATTAAAACCTGCCGCTACGACAGTAAGTACAGTGTAAACAGCTGCGATAACAGCTGCCTGAGTGATAAATAAAACCTTCTTATTCATTTGATCCTCCTTTAGGATTGGAAAAATAATTCCGGATGGGAAGGAGCTAACATCCGTTTGCAACTTTGCAAGTATATCATATAAAAATCAAATATTCAAATATATTTACGTCATTGACTTTTATCATGAATATTTTTATACTGAAAGTGTGACTTTTTCGTCAAATGTGACTATAAAAGTTTTAAATGGCCAGGTTATTTTATGAAACGTGTAAGAACATCCGAACTACTCCCGGGAATGACCACTGCCGAGGATGTATATTCGTATAACAATCAGATGATAGTACCGAATAATACGGTACTTACAGATAAGATGATAACCCGTCTTGAGTTCTACTCGGTTCTCGCTGTAAGGATCAAGGATGAGATCCCTCCGGTTCAGGAAGAAGTGAGTCCTTTTGATCTGCCCTCCTATTCTGAGAGGGTCAAGGCCAGCAAGGAGTTTAAGGAGTTTGAGAAGACCTTTATCGCAACAACAGAGGAATTCAAGCAGAATCTAAGATCGATAGTCGATGACAGGGCCCCGATAAACACCGAGGAGCTCTTCGACCATATCGCAAACCTCATGGCTACACAGTCAACAAGCGTATCCATTTTCGACATGCTTCATAATATGAGGCAGTATGATGATCTGACCTATGCACACTCGATAAATGTCGGCCTTATCTGCAATGTCTTTGCCAAATGGCTTAAACTCCCTCCATCGGAGGTGGAAAAGCTTACCTTGTGCGGCCTTCTTCATGATATAGGCAAGCTTGTGATCCCTGACAATATAATCCGCAAGCCCGATAAGCTCACACCGAATGAATATAATATAGTTAAGACCCATACTCTTCAGGGTTACAATATACTTAAAAATTACGACAATATCAATAACGATATTAGGGAAGCAGCCCTTATGCACCATGAGCGGTGCGACGGTACGGGTTATCCGCTTGGGCTTACGGGTGATAAGATAAACAAGTATGCCAAGATAGTCGCAATAGCGGATGTTTATGATGCCATGACGGCCGCCAGGGTTTACAGGGGTCCGCTGTGTCCCTTCAAGGTTATCGGTATTTTCGAGTCGGAAGGCCTTAATAAATACGACAGCAAGTTTATCCTTGTCTTTCTTGAGCACATAGCAAGCACCTATATCAAGAACCGGGTAAGGCTTAACAACGGTATGGAGGGTGAGGTCGTCTTCATGAACAAGACAGCTCTGTCAAGACCCATGATCCAATGCAGGAACCGCTTTGTTGACTTATCCAAGGAACCTGACATCTATATAGAGACATTTGTTTAAAAAGCCATCGGTTCTCACCGATGGCTTTTTCATGTTTTTCCGGCTTATATTTTTCTTCGAACACGATATCTGCTATGGAACGGTTACCGGATAGGCTTTCCCGTCTATCTTCACACTCCTTACACTGTCATCGGCACTGAAGATATCCTCATCAACATATTCATATTTATCGGGAATGATCCCATCCCTTAAGTTCTTGATGATCTTCTCAACCCTCGGACCGTGCAGGGGATTGCATTCACCTATGCAGGTTATCTTCCCGTTCCTTACTGCCTCAACGGCCTGATCACTTGATCCGTCAAAGGCAAGTACCATTATCTCACCGTGCCTTATATCACTTCCGACTGTCTTACCTTCAGCTTCTATCGCATCTATGGCACCAAAGGCTTCATTGTCATTTTCGCAGTAGACAACGTTTATGTCATCATACTGGCGTAAGAACCTTGACATTACTTCCCTTCCCTTAGCCTGGGTAAAGTCACCCGACCTCTCATCAAGGAGGTTCCACCCGTATTCATTAACGGCTGCCCTGAGTGACTTGGTCCTTCCAAGCTCTGCCGAAGCACCTTCCGTTCCCTTGATATTTACGATATTTATATCACTTGGATAGATATGATTGGCCTTGCAGTATTCATTGAGCCATTCACAGACCTTTTTTCCTTCAAGTTCAAAATCAGACCCAACCCAGCAGGTAAAAAGATCGGGATCATCCACATTGACCATCCTGTCCACCAGGATCACTGGAATATCTGCATCTCTTGCTTCCGTAAGGACTGTATTCCATCCGTCCTCGATAACCGGTGCCAGTACTATATAGTCGACTTCCTTCTGTATGAAAGTACGTATGGCCGTTATCTGATTCTGCTGCTTCTGCTGGCCGTCATCATATATGAGGTCAAACCCGTTCTCGGGTGAAAAGGCTTCCTTCATTGACTCGGTATTAATGTTCCTCCAGTCCGATTCGGCTCCGACCTGGGAAAAGCCGACACTGATAAGGCTCTTTTCGTCAACCGGTTCGCCTGTTTTTTTTACAGCAGAATTACCGGGTGCATTACTACACCCGGTAAATATCATTGAAATAAGTGTTATCAGCGCTGTTGCTGTTGTTATAGGTTTTCTCATAGCTGACATTATACTAAAGAAATACTTTTCTGTATATATATTAACGGAGCTTCTTGCTACGTATAGCAGCAAATATACTCTGTATTACTATAAAGAGGAAGAGCAGAGCCGCCGTTAATATATTAGGCCATGAGCTTGCCAGCTTACCGTTGGTCTTAACTATCGAGGATATGGTTCCGTTTATGAGAACACCGAAGAAAGAACCAAGCACGTTACCTACACCACCGGTAAGGAGCGTACCACCGATAACCGCCGATGATATGGCATCCATCTCAAGACCTAGAGCCTGCTGAACAGAACCCGACATCGTGTTAAGCGAGAAACATATTCCACCTATTGAACACAGGAAGGATGATAATACGTAAGCCCTCAACTTAACAGACTTGATATTAAGACCCATCATTGCTGCCGACTGCTCGTTGCCGCCTACCGCATAAAGGCTTCTTCCGAACCTTGTATGCCTTAACATGATGAATATGATTACTAAAACGATAAGGGCGATAACAACATTTATACGGATATAGGGGGCATTGTAAACACCCTTGTTATTTACATATCCGCCAAAGGGAAGCTTGATCTTGTAATTGGCCCAGGCATAATAAAGAGGTGATGTATCCTTGGTTATCGAAACCTGGTCTGTTGATATAACAGCCGTCATTCCTCTTGTAAAGAACATACCTGCCATCGATACGATAAAGGGCTGGATATTAAGATATCCTACGAAAAATCCCTGCATAAGTCCGAAAACGAGACCCGTCACTATAACAAGGAGTACCATCACAGGTGCCGGGATTCCACTGTTTATTCCTACCGCAAGCATCATACAGTCCATTGCAACAAGACCGCCGACCGAAATATCGATTCCGGCGGTTAACATTACACATGTCATTCCGGAAGCAATACATATAAGTCCTGCATTTGTTATAAGTATGTTAAGGAAGGTCTGTAAATGGGTAAATCCCTTCTTGCTGTAGAGGATACATCCTAACATATATAACACGATAAAGAGTACTATAGTAATAAGAAGCAGTATGGTGTGGCTGTTTAAGTTAAGTTTCTTGCTTTTCATTTATGCCACCCCCTTTGATGTCTTGTTTAGTTTTCTCTTTCTTACAAATGCCTTAACGGGCGGTGCCTGTATAGCTACGATTATTATGACAATTATAGCCTTGAAAACAGGTGCCTGGTTGGTCGATACACCCAGTGCATACAGGGTAGTGGTTATAGCCTGTATAGTATAGGCACCGATTATCGAACCTGCCAGTGAGAACTTGCCGCCGCCAAGTGAATTGCCGCCAAGGGCAACCGCAAGGATGGCATCCATCTCAAGATAAAGACCGATATTATTGGAATCGGCGGACGTGATCCTTGAAGATGCAACTATTCCGGCTATTCCTGCAAAGAGTCCGCATACGATATAGGCAAGATGTATGATCATCTTGGAATTAAGACCTGCTATACGCGAAGCCTTTGAATTGATACCAACCGACTGGATATACATTCCCAGTGCCGTCTTTCTTAAAATAACCGACAGGATGGCAATGCATATGGCAGTTATTATGATAGGAGTCGGGATCGGTCCAAGGAAACTTCCGAAGAATCCGAAGCTGTCATTTCTTACATATACAATAAGATCGTTACAAAGAAGAAGTCCTATCGCACGTGCTGCCGAATACAGGATCAGTGTCGCGACCATGGGCTGGATGTTAAACCTGGCAACCAGCAATCCGTTGAAGGCTCCGCAAACACATCCCATAAAGATTGCCGCAAGAAGACCTACTATAAGGGGAACCGCAAGTTCATTGGTTGACGAAACACCGTAGCCTGCAAGGAGCATACAGCAGAAAGATGCTGAAAGACTCATTACCGAACCAACAGATATATCCGTTCCGGCTGAAGCCGATACAACTAAGGTCATACCAAGGGCAAGAAGTGCTGCTTCTGATCCCCTGTTTAAGATATCTATGATCCTGCCGTAGAATATCGTTCCGTTTCCGGTCGTCTGCTGCAGGGTTATTGTAAAGAATGAAAAAGGTCCGGCTCCGGTAGCTGCATCATGTATAATATTTATGGCCATGACCAGTATCATCGCAACAACAGGTAACAGGAGCTGTGACTTTTTTATCTTTTTCCACATTACTTGTGCATTCATTTGTTGTCACCTCCCGCTATTGATTTCATTACTCTTTCTTCGGTAAGATCACCGTCAAGTTCATCTACCTTCTCACCATCCCTCATGATTATCATCCTGGAACAGGTACGGAGCATTTCCGATATTTCGGATGATATGAACATGATCGATTTACCTTCCTTAGCAAGCTCTAAGACGAGCTTCTGTATCTCTGTCTTGGTTCCGACATCAATACCCCTTGTAGGCTCATCAAGGATAAGAAAATCAGGATTTGTTGCAAGCCAGCGTGCAAGTATAACCTTTTGCTGGTTACCGCCGGAGAGCTGCTTTACAAGAGTCTCGCGGCTGGGCGTCTTTATTGAGAGAAGTTCTATATATTTATCAGCAAGCTCATTCTGCTGCTGTCTTGTCATAAGCTTGAACATTCCGTTCTTGGACTGAAGTGCAAGTATTATGTTCTCTCTTATTGAAAGATCGTCGATTATACCCTCTGCCTTACGGTCATCGGGAAGCATTCCCATGCCAAGGTTCATAGCATCTATGGGCTGGTTTATCTTAACTTCCTGTTCTTTAACCTTTAAGGTACCGGAATTAGCCTTGTCCGCACCGTATATGGAACGTGCCAGTTCGCTTCGTCCGCTTCCCAAAAGGCCGCCGACACCGATAACTTCACCTTTATGTATATCCAGATCAAAAGGCTTTACCGTTCCTGTGTGGCCCAGTCCCCTTGCAGATATAACAAGTTCATCACTCACTGAATTGCTTTCATCCGATTTGATCGACTTAAGATCGTCAAAATCCTTACCCATCATGGCTGCCACAAGCTTAAGCCTGGGAAGGTCAACTATCGGATACTCACCAACCAGCCTTCCGTTACGAAGAACCGTTATCCTGTCGCAGACCGCATATACCTGCTCAAGGAAGTGAGTAACAAATATGATACCAACGCCCTTACTCTTAAGCATGCGCATAACGTTGAAGAGCTTCTCAACTTCTTCGTCATCGAGAGATGATGTAGGCTCATCAAGGATAAGCACCTTACAGTCCATATCAACCGCTCGTGCAATAGCTACCATCTGCTGGATGGCAAGGGAATAATTCTCAAGGTTCCTCTGAACATCAACGGCTATACCCAGCTCATCCATTATCTTCTGAGCCCTTTCGGTATAAGCCTTACGATCTATTGTCCCAAACTTGGTAAGAGGTTCCCTTCCTATGAAGAGATTCTCGGCAACCGATAAGTTGGGACATAAATTTACTTCCTGGTATACGGTTGAGATCCCTACTTCCTGCGCATCCTTGGTGGAATGATTGCGTACAGGTTCCGCAATACCATCCACGTGGATCTCACCCTCTTCAAAATCGTTTATACCGGTAAGACACTTTATCAGTGTTGATTTTCCCGCTCCGTTCTCACCCATTAATGCATGTATCTCACCCTTTCTTAAGGTAAAGTCAACATGGTCGAGTGCAACTACGCCGGGAAAGGTCATTGAAATCTGTCTCGCAGTCAGAACTACATTATCTTCCACGATCGCTTCCTCCGTTATTCGTCAGCTGTCATTTCGTTAAAAAGGGGAGGGAGTAAGAAACTCCCTCCCCATATGTTACATAATGTTTTTGTTGATAAGTGTATCTTAGTACTGAGCCTCGATAACAGCGTCTGTAACTTCTGTCATAGACTGAGCATTTCCGTCAACTGAGAAGTCTACGATCTGATCCTTAAGTGCATACCAGTTATCGGGAACGAGGATCTGTGCCTCAGGAGTTCCGCCTGACTGAAGAGTCTGGATAACCTTCTCAACTGTAGGAGCTGCAAGAGGATTACACTCGAAGTCTGCTGTGATCTTGCCGGCCTGAACTTCCTTAAGACCTGCTGTACAAGCATCGTAAGAGATAAGGATTACATCGTTGCCGGGACCATACTTAACACCTGCGTTATCCATGGCTGTCATAGCACCGAATGCTTCGTTATCATTCTCACAAATAACTACGTTGAACTTGCCTGCATATGACTTACAGAAGGACTCCATAACTTCCTGACCGCCTGCCTCGGTGAAGTCACCGGTCTGAGCATCAAGCTCGTTCCAACCTTCAGCCTTAGCAATCTCTCTGAAGCCGTCGGTACGTCCGATCTGAGCTGATGAACCAGTGGTACCCTGGATGATGAGGTAGTTGATCTCGCTGATGCCCTGCTTAGCTGCGTAAGCCTTGAGCCACTCGCCTGCTGCCTTACCTTCTGTAAGGAAGTCAGAACCAACCCATGATACATACTTGTCTGAATCATCGATTGTACGGTCGATAACGATTACAGGGATGCCTGCGTCTTCACACTCGGTAAGAACTGTATCCCAACCTGTTGCTACGATAGGGTCGATGATGATGTAATCAACGTCCTGTTCGATGAATGATCTTACTGCCTCAAGCTGTGCTGCTGAATCGTTGTCACAGTCAACGAAGCTTAAGTTGTAGCCGTTAGCCTCTGAGAAAACGTCCTGACATGACTTTGTTGAAGCTGTACGCCAATCTGATTCATGTCCAACCTGTGCGAAACCTACATTGATAAGATCGCCTGAAGCTGCCTCTTCTGCAGGTGCCTCTTCCTCTGCAGGTGCCTCTTCCTCTGCAGGAGCCTCTTCCTCTGCAGGTGCTGCTTCCTCTGCTGCAGGTGCTGCGGGTGCCTCTGCTGCGGGTGCAGGTGCTGCTGCCTGGCCTCCGCAAGCTGCGAGTGCCAGTGCCATTGTTGATGCAAGAATTAATGCCAATGCTTTCTTTTTCATAACTCTCTCTCCTATAAATTTGATTACACAAAGGCCTAGTCCTTTGATGATTACATCTTATGATGCATTTTATGAATAATAAATGAAGAAAAATCAGCAGATGTTGTTTTTTTTTATCAAATGTGAATAAAAAGTTAACTTTTTTACTCTTTTGTATGAATTTTTTAAGGAAGGGGGAGAAGGATGGTAACCGTGGTACCTTCTCCGTAGATGGAATCTATATGGATACCGTATCTTGAACCAAACTTAAGCTTGATACGCTCATTAACATTGGAAAGACCGAATACATCACCCTCATCCTGTTCCGTTTCAAACACGCCGGGATCGTTCATCTTCTCACTTACCTTCTCAAGCCTCTCAGGAGTCATACCCATACCGTTATCTTCTATATATATGTAGATACATCCATTTTCGGATTTTCCCGTAATGGTGATACTGCCCCTTCCCCTCTTATTCTTAATGCCATGATAGAGGGCATTCTCCACTAGAGGCTGGAGTGTTATCTTGGGAACGGGAGCATTATATACTTCCTGAGGGACCTCTATGGAATAATCCAGAATATCCTGATATCTAACCTGCTGGATCTCAAGGTAGCTTCTGACATGGTCAAGCTCATCCTTTACTGTCACCTGGTCTTTGCCTTCTCCGAGGCTGGCCCTGAAAAACTTGGAGAGGCTGCCTACCATGCTGACAACACGTGCCTGGTCTCCGGCCTCAGCAAGCCAGACGATCGTATCAAGCGTATTATACAGAAAATGCGGATTTATCTGACTCTGTAAAAGCTCAAGTTCAGCCCTTCTTAAACTTTCCTGTTCGATCCTTACCTGATCGAGCAGACGGCTTATACGGTCAATCATCTCATTAAAAGATTCACTAAGGACCGCTATCTCCGATGATCCCGTGTCTACACCTGCACGGACCGAAAGATCCCCTCTTGCAACCTTTTCGGTAGCTTTGGACAGTTCTCTAACGGGTCTTGTTATGGACTGGGATATATAATAGGAAATAAAAACCACCAAAAGACCCACAGCAATGGCTGCTATGATGATATATGTAAACATCGATGTATAAAACTCATTGATCTGGGCTCTTGCCTCTCTTAAGTCCTGGAGTTCATAATATATAAACTGGAGTATGGTCTCTCGGACAAGATAGGTAACTATCTGTACATCGTTTTCCCATATCTCGATATTTTCTTCGTATTTATCCCCATCCTTTAAATTTTGTTCTATACGGGATGCATAGGTATTAAGATTCCTTAAATATTTACTTGCATCATCGAGTCTTGCGGCATTCTCGGGATTTATGTTCTCACTTTTTGCGAGTCCATCAACAACAGTTGTTGCTTCCTTTAGCATCTTGTTAAGGTCAGATTCGGCAAATGATTTTGACTCAACGATCACAAGATATATCTCATAATCGAAATCCTTCTTGAAATCAAGGGAAAACTGACTCGCCCTGTCAACATCGTCAATAAGCTCGTCATACCGCTTATTCTGAACAGACAGGGTGTAAAGCATGATACCCATAAATGTTACGACGGGAATAAGAATAATGATATATGACATCCTGATCCTGTTGGCCAGCGATGTGTTCTCATAGAGGGACCGAAGCCATTTCATCAGGGCTGATCCTCCTTTATATGGCCTGTATTTCTGTACTGGGTAGGAGTCATACCCTGAGTCTTCTTGAAGAGATAGGAAAAATAATGAGGATCCTTATAACCCACCTCAACACTTATATCAACACTTCTCTTGCCTGTACAGCGAAGAAGTTCCTTGGCCTTATCCATCCTGTAGTCGGTAAGGTATTTGATAAAGGTCTCTCCGGTCTGGCCCGAAAAGATCATGCTTAAATGGTTGGGTGAGAAATTGACCCTGCTTGCAAGTGTGTTGAGGGATAGATTCTCATCTCCGTAATGCTCGTCTATATATGATCTTACTTCATCGATAATGTCTCCGTATCTGTTGGAAGCCTGATTATCGCGAAGGTTGATGGCAGATTTTATTACCTTTAAAATATAGGCTCTTGTTTTTTCGGCATCCGATACATCACCTGCCGCAACATCAAAGGGACTTATCGCGTTTCTTTCAAGGCCACGTTCTTCCAGAAAAGCCGATACGGCAAAATAAACGTCGGTAGCAATATACTGACGGAACATCGTTGAATTCAGTGCATTCTCCCCAAGACCCGTTAAGAATTCATCAACAAAATAAACCGTTTCCTGTTCGGTACCCTTTTTAAGGAATTCACTTATCCTGTTCCTGTCAAGAGAAGACGGATCAACACTTTGTAAGTTGAACTTCTCGGATACGGTATCGGTACTTTCATTTACCGTATCAGCATAGTCAAATATCCGGCTCACGTCTGTCATATACCTGTGGGCATATGCGTGAGAAGCCTTCTCATAGGATTCATGGACCTGAGTGAGCCTTCCCACACTTACTCCTATGCCACCGTAGTAATTGACGTAATCATATTCTGCCATTATTGCAAGAAGCTTATCGATCGTATCCTTTATCAGAGCATCAAGCTGGTCTGATGATTCTGCCTTAAAGAGGATTGCCTTGCCTTCTATGGTATGATCGAAGATCAGGGCCCCTGCTCCCTCAAAGACCTCCTGAAGCCTTTTATATATCTCAACCACGCTTGTTGAGTATTCATCCTCTTCGTGATGGGTGGATATCGCCTTGAAGAGAAAGACATTATAAGCGCCTGCGGATATATCTACCGATAACCGGTCGGCAAGCTCTATTATCTCTCCGGCACTTGAATTACCCTCGACCATGCGTTTAAAGAGCTCTGTTCTCTCTTTAAGGGAATTCTCGGCCATCTCACGTGCGTATTTCTCCTTAAGTTCCCTCTCCTGCTTGCTCTTTTCGACCTTAATTGCCAGCTTATCGAGCTCGGCGATAAGTTCATCCCCGCTTATGGGCTTGTTAAGGTAATGGGCCACCCCTATGGCTATTGCTTCTTTTGCATAGTCAAACTCTGCATAACCCGAGAGTATGATCACCTCCATCCACGGGAATTCCTTTTTGACAAGCCGGGACAGTTCCAATCCGTCCATAAAGGGCATCTTAATATCGGTTATCACTATATCCGGCTTAAGCTTCTGAATAAGGGGTAAAGCCAATTCCCCGTCAGACGCTTCGCCCACGAATTCATAACCGTGTGCCTGCCAGTCTATATTGTTCTTTATGCCTTCTCTGACGACATATTCATCTTCTGCAAGAAAAATCTTCAGCATTATCTTCTTACCTCGTTTAGTATTCTGCTACAATACATAATTCTATAAAATATCCTTCTTACAGGCAAGCTTGATGCCCGATATTTTAAAAATTTTGTGCTGTTTGGGATAATTACCGCAAAAAGCCAGCCACCGCAAATATCACGGTGGCTGTTGTATAATAAAGCATATGACAGTCTTATTATCGGGCTATATCCAGGTGCTGGACTGTTCCCGCACTTCCGTTTTCATACAGGAATACCCCTGTTTTACGGATCATGGCATTTAATGAATTGTCCATACTGCTCTTAAGTGAATAGTCAGTCGACACATTACCCAGAAAGATCGCTCCAACACCCTTTTCGGAAAGTCCGTACATGGACGTGCTCCCATCTTCATTCATCGAATAGATAATGAGCTTATCCCACACCTCATCGGCCTCGTCGATCCACCCGTTGCCGTCCGAATCATAGGCTGCAAGGTCTTTAAAGCCATCTCCCGATCCGGTGCCAAAAAGTTCGGAGCCGTCATTTATGGTTCCGTCTCCGTTTTTATCAAGGGCTAAGAACCCTGACCCCTTCTTCAGTGTGGATATCGAATCCTTAACTCCGTCCGAATCAATGTCAAATAAGAACTTCTGATCCGATACGCCTGCTATATCGGTATCAAGGTTAATGACCAGGGGGTCACACAGGCTCTGGATCTTTAAGCTGTGCTCCTTCTCATAGTATTCTTCAAACTCCCTGCTCATCTGAAAGCTTAAGTTAAAGTCAAGCTCACGCCCATCCTTTGTAACAACCTTCCCGTTCGTCCGGTAACTGACGTCTTCGGTCTCTGCAAAATAATGAGCCTCATAACTTGCTATGCCAAAGGATATCGTATTCCCACTAACCGCTTTTAGGTCTGAGAGTGTATTATCAGGGGTGTACCTGTCATAACCCGGGTCCCTGCATTCATCGCCTATATCTGTCTCTCGTCCGAACAAAAGCCTTAGAAGATATATGATGCACTGAGTCTTGATACGGCTTATCGCACTTTCTTCGAAATGGTTAGCTGTTATCCTTGATGCTCCCACGGACCCATACCTTTTCATCAGGCTGTCCATGGAATCCTGGAAGCTGCCTTCCTTATTTACGGCATCCTCCTTTGAATTAGAGTCACTGACGGTCAGGTTATCCGGCGGTGCTATGCCTAGACTTCCCGTCTGACCGTACGCGTCCATGCGCAATGAGGAGTATCTCCTGACGGATTCCATTCCTACTGAACTTGTGGAAATGATCAATAGAAATCCTCCTTAAGATAATATTGGTTTTTAGGTACGACGCGTCTGTTATTTATATCGGATTTTGCGGCTGATTCTTAACCGGATCTCTCAATCTTCTTCCAAAACCTGGAATTCGAGATAGTCAAAATCAATGGAATCGATAAAATTGTCCTGATAGAAACGGCATTTGTCGTGACGTTTGAATTCATTCACGGTGGCGTCAAGCCAAATGGGACGGGAGAGGTCAAAGTCATGGCTTATCTTATCAATAGCGTTGAATACCTTATGGGTCCTGGTATCATCATCATGGTCTTCAACAACCATATCCCTAAGTATTTTATTGTCCTTAATAAGCTTTGCCCATATTCGCATATATCTGACTTTCCTTCCCGAATGTGACGGAAAATGCCTCTAAAGGCGTTAAAAAAGTGTGAAAATCGTGCATTTACATCGAATATATGTTATAATAAATTAAGTGAATTTTCCATATTTTTTTGTGGATGTCACTTTATTGGATTAC